>JAKQFZ010000149.1 GCA_029558215.1 Candidatus Omnitrophota bacterium | reverse complement strand
ACCACGTCCGACTTGAAAAACTCATCCAGAGGCACACTGCCGAACCAAGTACGGAAAAGGTGATCGAAACCAAGGGGCTCGCCGCCGATATCAATGTACTCGATATTTGCATGGGGAAAGAACAGAGTGTGACGCATGATTCGGAGGTCATCCAAGATGTTGCGAGCCTCGACCGCTCCCTCCAACATTGTCAGGGGGATGCAGAAGACGGTCACGCCATAGGCATCCACTTCCTTCACCTTTCCAAGAAACCGGTTTCCATTGAGAAGATGAACTTCGACCAACTTGCTTACGAGTGACATAAGAAGATGCCTCCAGTGTTCAGCACAACTAGTATCAACTTAGTGCAAACACGCCATTTTGTCCAACAAAACGAAGCAATGGCCTCGGAGTTGACAAGTCTTGCAGGTTCACACAGACTAATCTGCGTTGGGTAACCAGAAAGGGATTTGGCGAGTATGTCCAAACGGATTGGCTCATTGGACGGAACTTCTGAATATCCCTAAGGTTTCGAGGTATGATTTTCTGGAGATAGCGATGATGAAAAAGGGCTTACAGTCCTGTCTGGCCGCGATATGTGTGATGGTGGTTTTGCCATTCGCCACTGCGAACGTTTCTCCCGGGGACGCCAGCGAGGAAATGCAGCCATCTCAGGAGCAGGAGTTTATCTATACGGTTCCGATCAATGGGGCGGTGGAGCTTGCTCTGCGTAATGTGATTGGTCGAGCCCTTCGAGAAGCCAATCGCAACAACGCGAAGACGATCATTCTTGAAATAGATACCTTGGGCGGACGGTTGGATGCAGCAGTCGAGATCTCCAAGATGCTTTCGGGTGTTCCGCAGGAAACGGTGGCATTTGTCAATACCCGAGCCATTTCCGCTGGTGCTCTCATTGCTCTGTCCTGTAAGCGAATCGTCATGAGCGAAGGTGCTACCATGGGGGCGGCGACGCCGGTTCAGCTCTCCCCAACGGGTGACACTCAACCGACCGACGAAAAGGCGATTTCCTATGTTCGCGCCGAGTTTCGATCAGCGGCAGAGCGGAATGGACACCCACCAAATCTGGCCGAAGCAATGGTGGACAAAGACATCAGCATTGAGGGTGTCACAGATGAGGGAAAACTGCTGACACTTGATGCCCGACAGGCTCTTGAACTGCGTGTGGCTGAATCTTTGGTGGAGAACAAACAAGGTCTTCTCAGCTATCTGAACAAGGAGTCCGCGCAGGAATTTGTGCTTGAGGAATACTGGATGGAGCAGATTGCCCGTTTCTTCGCGAATCCTATGATCTCGGGCTTTCTAATGATGTTGGGTCTGTTGAGTATCTGGCTTGCCATCAAGACTCCCGGACTTGGTGTACCGGAGATGGGTGCCATCGTGTGTTTTGCTCTCTTCTTTTGGGGGCATACCATCGCCGGCCTTGCGGGATGGGAATCGTTTCTGCTTTTTCTCGTTGGGGCAGTGCTTCTATTCATTGAACTTTTCGTCACACCAGGATTTGGAATTGTAGGTTTGTCCGGGATCACTTTGATCGTGACCAGTCTTGTTCTCACGCTGGCAGAGCATCCGATCAACAGTGCATTTTTCCGGTTCCCGGATCTTCTGCCTCCATTTTATCTCCTGGCCTGGTCCATGTTTGGAGCCATCGTACTCGGTTTGGCGCTGGCAAGGTTCTTACCCAAGACAAGTTTCTATCAGAGGCTTGTTCTGGCGCACTCGGAAAAGAGAAGTGAAGGCTATCACAGTTCTGAAGACAAGGCGCTTCTGGTTCCGATAGGCGCTACAGGCGTCTCCACAAGCGTGCTTCGGCCTTCTGGAATGGCGAGATTCGAACAGGGCCGTTTCGATGTCGTCACACAGGGCGACTATATTCCTTCAGGCGTTCCGGTTGAAGTCATTCGGATTGAGGGTCGAAGATTGGTCGTACGGAGGCTTCAAACATAATGTTGTGGATGATTGTTGTACTGATGGTGCTGGGTCTTCTCTTTCTCTTTCTGGAGGTGTTCCTTCCCGGTGGCGTAACGGGGATAATTGGCTCCGTCATGCTTCTGGTCGGAGTGATTCTGAGTTTTGTCCACTTTGATGAGGTGCAGGCCTTTAGCATACTTGTTGGGACGGTTCTGATTTCGGTGATGATCATGGTTCTGGGTGTGAAGATTTTCCCCAGAACAAGGCTCGCAGGGCGGATCATTCTTCGTGAAGGATTGACTCGTGATCGAGGTTACACCCCTTCAAGTGAGGAGCATGAGTCACTTGTTGGGCTCTCAGGTGTCGCGATCTCGACATTGCGACCTTCCGGAATCGCTGATTTTGATGGGCGCAGGGTGGATGTTGTCACCGAGGGGGACTTCATTCGAGAAGGGGAACGGGTTGTCGTTGTTGGGGCAGATGGAAACAGAGTTGTTGTTGAACGCCAGAATAGTGTAGGATAGTACAGATATTGAAAATTGGCTTTGGGAGGTTCGAAAATGCCTGTTGGATTCTTCGCTGCTGTATTTGTGTTTGTAATCATTTTTGCGTTCCTGTTTTTGATGTGGTTGGTACCTTTGCGGCTTTGGATCGCCGCCATGGCGTCAGGTGTTCGCGTCAGTATTTTCAGTCTGGTTGGGATGAGACTTCGACGTATTCCCCCCACGATCATCGTGAACCCTCAAATCATGGCGTACAAAGCCGGGCTTTCAGTCTCAAGCAATCAGCTGGAAGCACACTATCTTGCGGGGGGCAATGTGTACCAGGTCGTTACCGCTCTTATCTCAGCTGACAAGGCGAATATCCCTCTGACGTTTGAGCGGGCTGCCGCCATTGACCTTGCGGGACGAAATGTTCTTGAGGCAGTCCAGATGAGCGTCAAGCCCAAAGTCATTGACGCTCCCGATCCGACAAAAGGCCCTGAGTTTGTTGCTGCGGTTGCGATGGACGGCATTCAGCTGAAGGCCAAGGCGCGAGTTACCGTGCGAGCCAATTTGGATAGACTTGTCGGTGGTGCCACCGAAGAGACAATCATTGCCCGCGTCGGTGAAGGAATCGTGACAACCGTTGGTTCCGCTCAGTCTCACAAGCAGGTTCTTGAGAATCCCGATCTGATATCGCGTTCTGTTCTTCAGAAGGGTTTGGACGCCGGAACCGGTTTTGAGATTTTGTCCATTGACATTGCCGATGTAGACGTGGGTGCCAACATTGGAGCGGCACTTCAAATTGAGCAGGCGAATGCGGATAAGGAGATTGCTCGCGCGAAGGCAGAAGAGCGCCGTGCTATGGCCGTCGCCGAGGAGCAGGAGATGAAGGCCAGAACTCAGGAGATGCGTGCCAAAGTTGTCGAGGCAGAGGCGGAGATCCCCCAAGCCATCGCTGAGGCGTTCAGAAGTGGCCACCTTGGGATTATGGACTACTACAACATGAAGAACGTTATCTCTGACACACAGATGCGCCAGTCCATTGCCGACAGCCAGACATCTCACAAGAGCGAAAATTCTGGAGGCAGTGCGGATTCTCACGTCTAGGCCGAAGGTCGAGAACAAAGAACTCTATGGAAGAACTGGCTCAAATAGTCGTATTTCTCATCGCTGGGGCGGTTTATCTTTTTGCTCAGATCGAGAAGCAGAAGAAGGCGAAACAGCGTCAAGATGAGGCTCGAAAACCGAAGCAGGTTCCCCGAGTTCCCAAGCAATCTGGTTCCGGGGGTAGACGCCCTACTCAGTCGAGGGAACAACTGAGTCCGATCGAAGTCGTGAAGCGGCACGTGGCTCAGGGTCAGATTCCGGTACGCGTAACTAATGTTCACGGGCCCAAAAGGACAGAGGATCCCGCAGAATGGCGTGAGCCTGTCAAACCCAAACCACATCCTGTTCAGAGGCGTGACAAACGAGCAGCGGCTCCATCAAAACAGAAGGGGGATTTTCTTGTCTTTAACGACAATGCCCTGATGAATGCGATTGTGCTGAGTGAAATCCTTCAGCCACCACTTGCAAAGCGTGTTCCAAGACAGGCTGGATTCAGCAGATAAGCGGTACGAATGTTTCGTAAACAGCTGACCATTTTTCACGTCGGTGAGATACCTATTCGATTGGACTTGAGTTGGTTCTTGATCCTGCTGCTGTTCAGCTGGTCGTTGGCAACGCATTTCTTCCCACTTGAGTATCGGGGACTTCACACTTCCACTTACTGGTTCATGGGCATTGCTGCCGCTCTACTGCTCTTTACGTCGGTTCTGCTTCACGAGTTGGGACACAGTCTTGTCGGCAGGCATTTCGGCATCAAGATTCGTGGTATCACCCTTTTCATTTTCGGTGGCGTTGCCGATATGGCTGAGGAGCCATATAGCCCCAAGGCTGAGTTTCTGATGGCAGTTGCGGGGCCGTTGGTCTCGGCTGTCTTGGCCGTTGTGTTTTGGCTTATCGCGAAAGGCGTCGTGCTTTTTCGACTTCCGCTGGTATTCTACGGCATCGCTGAGTATCTTTCCTTGGCAAATACCTTCCTTTTGATTTTCAATCTATTGCCAGGGTTTCCGCTTGATGGTGGTAGGGTTGTCAGGGCTGCCCTGTGGAAGGCGATGGGCAGTCTCACTCGTTCTACCCGAATTGCGAGTGCCATTGGTAGAGGACTGGGCATCACGATTGCTCTGTTGGGTCTTGTCAGCCTCTTCTTTGGCGGTCAGATTTCAGGCATCTGGCTTGTTCTGATTGGCCTGTTTCTGAGACGAGCGGCAGAGGCAAGCTATCAGAACCTCTACATCAGAAGCGGTTTGGAAGGACTCCGGATCAAGGATTTTATGACACCGAGACTTGTCTCAATTCCAGCAGAAATCTCACTCGCGGTTGCTGTTCAGGAGTTCTTCCTGAGGCATCCGTACCACATTTACCCCGTTGTTCAGGAAGGCCATGTGGTGGGGTTCATCGAGGACAAGATCGTGAAGACGATCTCTTCCGACCAATGGCAGGCCAAGAGTGTGCTTGACGTGACAACGACTGACCCTTTCAAGAGCGCGGTCAATCCGGATGATGATGCAGTCAAAGCCTTGGTCACCATGGCTCAGAACGGCGTCGGTCGTGTACCGGTGGTCTCCGAGGGACAGCTGGTGGGGATCATTTCGAGACGGGACATCATGGAGATGATTCGCATTCGCATGGCACTGACGAAATAGTCCTTCATGATCCTCCTTGATCGAGTTGATTGCTCAGCTCACTTCTTCATTTGTCAATGAGGCCAAGAAATTGCGTTTTCTTGACATTTGCTGTTGATTCGATTAAGTTATACCAACGTTGGTATATCTTTTGGAGGCTATCATGCGAAAAGTATTGGGTTTTACACTGATCGAGTTACTGATTGTTGTGGCAATTATCGGGATACTTGCTGCCATAGCCATCCCCAATTTCATGCTGAGTCAGATTCGCGCAAAGGTTGCGCGAGTTCATGGAGATCTCCGCTCAATTGCCACGGCTCTTGAGACATATCGTGTGGACTGGAATGAGTATCCCATGTGTGATCTCGAACACGCTTGGTCACAGTATCCAGTCTATCCCTATTGCATGACTACACCCACAGCACATCTCTCCAAAAAGGTGTTGGACGATCCATTCCGTGATCCGAGACACGAAGCGCTCAGTCACCGAATGAGGTACCGTTATCTTAGCGGGCACCCAATCGGATTCATCGGTGGCTCGACATCTGACACAAAGGCGCGCAATCGATATCCGTGCAAGACATGGATGCTCTTTTCATGCGGACCGAACAATGCTCCGGGAACCGGCTCTCTGGATGACACTCCAGAATTGTCTTTCCCCGACTTCATTGGTGGCGTATATTACGATCCCAGCAATGGCACAGTCAGCATCGGAGACATCTACCGCCTTCTTGAACCGGCGAAGTTTGTTAACCTGGCCCCTTAGAGCGGGTGTTCGAAGCAAGTCGGTTCTCCCTGTCAATTTTTTGGCGATGTGCCTGCTCGTCACGATTGTTCTTGTTACTGCATCATGTGCAGGCAGAAGGTCCGTTTCTGGGTCAGGAAAAACCAAAGTGAAGAAGATGGAATGGATCAGGTCTGAAGGAGATCACTTCATTCAGGGGCAATCAGGGAAGCGCTTTGTCGCTTGGGGTTTGAACTATGACCACGACCACGTCGGAAGGCTTCTTGAGGATTACTGGGAAGGAGAGTGGGAAAGCGTTGTTGAGGATTTTTGGGAGATGAAGGCCTTAGGTGCCAATGCGGTCAGAGTTCATCTTCAAGTTGCCAAGTTTATGGAGTCTGCCGAGGTGCCGAATTCTGTTGCGTTGGAGCACCTCAGTCGCCTTGTTGATCTGGCTGAAGAGACAGGGCTCTACTTGGACATCACCGGACTGGGCTGTTACCACAAGCAAGACGTTCCGATCTGGTACGATGCTTTGAGCGAGAGGGAGAGATGGCAGGTTCAAGCATGTTTTTGGGAGGCCATTGCAAAGACGTGCTCCAATAGCCCCTCAGTCTTCTGCTACGATCTCATGAATGAACCGGTACTTCCGGGGGAGGGGGTTGTGGAGACGGACTGGCTCGTTGGCAAGCCTCTTGGTGGCAAGTACTTTGTTCAACGCATCACTCTTGATCTCCGTGGCCGAACGAGACAGGATGTTGTACGGGAGTGGGTTACCACACTTGTTTCCGCTATACGCAGGCATGACTCGCGTCACCTGATCACGGTTGGGGAAATCCCATGGGCAGCGGTTTTCCCTGGTGCCAAGTCAGTCTTCCATCCTTCAGAGGAAGAATACGGATTGGACTTTGTGAGCGTCCACTTCTATCCTGAGTCGGGAAAGACTGACCAAGCACTTGCTGCATTGTTCTCCTATGACATCGGTAAGCCCCTCGTTGTTGAAGAGATGTTTCCGCTCAAATGCAGTATTGAGGACTTGCAGAGCTTTGTTGATGGGTCACGAGATCGAGTGTCAGGATACTTTGGATTCTACTGGGGTAGAACCATTGATGAATACAGCCAACCGCCCGTGACCATTCAGGCTGCGATTCTGAAGGCATGGCTTGAGTACTTTCGCGACCACGGCAGCACAGTTCTTCATCCTACAGAGGCCAAATGATTGGCACAAGAAGAACCGATACCAGGAGCAGAAGACAATTGAGCACGGCACCGACTCGAAGGAAATCGCTGAAGCGATATCCACCAGGACCGTAGACCATCATGTTGGTCTGATAACCCACAGGAGTCATAAAGCAGGCTGAGGCCGCAAGTGTGATCATCATCACAAATGGCCTCGGTGAGACTCCCATATTGAGCGCAATGGCCACTCCAAAGGGAAACATGAGTGCCGCGGCAGAATTGTTGCCAACCAGGGATGTGAAGCCCATAGTCATTAGGAATACGCCCGAGAGAACTGCCTTTGGCCCTCCACGGCTGAAGATATCTGTAATAATCTGTGAGACGGTGGCAACACACCCGGAGTTCTCAAGACCTTTTGCAATACCGAACGCGGCGCAGATGGTCAACAAGGTCTGCCACTCCAGACTCTGTCTGGCCTGAGAGACTGATATACATCCTGTGGCAAGCATAAGACCGGCAACGATGAAGGCCGCCATCACAATGCTTGTTACTCCTGTTGCCATCAAAACGATCAGCACCGCCAACAGCGCCAGAGCAATAGCAGCCTTGTCATGGCGAACAACGGAGGAATCCTCAACACCACTGACAAGGTAGAAATCAGGATCGTTTCGATGCGCAGCGACAAAATGAGGTCCGGCTTGCAGCAGGAGCGTATCTCCAGGAAGCAGAACAATATCTCCCACCCTGCCTTTCAGGCGCTCTCCCCCCCTATGAACAGCTACAACAGCCGCGTTGTATCGTGCACGAAAGTTTCCTTCGCGAATGCTCTGACCGACCATAGGAGATGTCCGAGAGACCACCGATTCACAAAGTAGTTTCTCGCGGCGAACGTCCATGCGAGTCTCATAACTGTCATCCGCGATGGGTACGAGGCCAGGGATCTTTTCCAAATCCACGATCGTCGAGATGATGCCCGTGAAGGTGAGCATATCTCCCTCAAAGAGAGTCTGCTCGGGACCAACGGGAGAGATGATCTCTCCCTTGCGGTCTATTTCGATCAGGAAGAGTCCGTGTAGATGGCGTAGACCGGCTTCTTCAACTGTTTTGGAGATGAAGCGGTATCCAGATTCTACGCGAACATTGATCAGGTAGTCTCTGGAACACCCACGAATCTGTTCGAGGAAACCTTTGCGTGTTGGTATCAGATGGCGACCGACAAAGAAGAGATAGAGTACTCCAACGAGGGTACATGGGACACCAACAAAACTGAGTTCAAAAAGCCCCATGGGACGCAATGCCAAGCGCAAGCCTGGCTCTGCGACATGCACGGCTTCCTCCATCAGACCCTGAACGACAAGATTTGTGCTTGTGCCAATAAGCGTACAGGTTCCGCCAAGCACGGCGAGGTAGGAGAGAGGAAGAAGCAAGCGAGAGGGGGAAACTTTGTTGTTCTTGCACCAAGTGGTGAGCACCGGAATGAACATTGAGACTATGGGTGTATT
The DNA here is from genome assembly GCA_029558215.1 of Candidatus Omnitrophota bacterium. Lineage (GTDB taxonomy): Bacteria > Hinthialibacterota > Hinthialibacteria > JAKQFZ01 > JAKQFZ01 > JAKQFZ01. The sequence goes on along the minus strand of JAKQFZ010000149.1, from coordinate 75 downwards.
GTTGAGAAAGGCAGACATTGTTGGGATGAGAAGGCTCATCCGAGCGAGTGCATCCCGCTCGGTCCTGGACTTTCC
>JAKQFZ010000147.1 GCA_029558215.1 Candidatus Omnitrophota bacterium | reverse complement strand
AGCGCAGAGAATCATCGGCACGAATGCCTGTGTCACGTCGAGAAGCAGCCCTCAACGAGCTGAAGGCTGCCACACGGGAAAGAAAGGGCACCCGGCATTGAGACCATCAGAAATGGTGGAACTCGCAGACTCGTTCACCCTACTCGACTCGGGACGCAACTCTATAGTTCCGCAGTCTACATGAGCACTGCCGGTAGGATAGTCACGGGGATCAATTCTCACATGGCCCTGGAAGGAAAGATAGCCTTCCTTGTGTACCGAAAACACCACTGGCATTTCCTTTAGCTTGATTCTCCCTTGCCAAGCATTGAAGGAATAGCTTCGAACCATCAAGGTTGGAAAGGTTGTGCAACTGTGTCCAGACCACCTGAACTCCCCCAAATCGGATGTACATGTCGCGCGTTCAATGAAGTTCTTTCTATCGGAAAAGAGAATGACCTCGGCACCCGCGATAGGTCTTCCGTCAACGGCATCGATGACTCTTCCACGCACATCGAAGTCAACCAAGTGATCTGCGATCACAATGCCGTCAAAATCAAGATGCCATGCTGCAACGACCGCTCCAATCAAGGCCAAAACACATAGTTCAATGATTGTCCTCTTTCTGGATGTCATGCTCAGCGAGTCTCCTGAGTTCTATCTCTGGACAGGATACTTTTCGTAATACTCCGCAATCGTGATGACTGTATCGCAAGACCCAACTCCATTTGTCACATCACACCACGGTGGTACGTTTGGGTGCTGTGCATACCAATCCCCAACTCCTCCCCAACCACAAGAGTGTGCCTTCTCGTGCACTAACGTATGAGCAAGTCCGTCTGGAGTCTTGTGACTGTCAACACATAACGTTATCTTTGAAGAGCCGGGGTGCGTTGAACCACATAGCATGGGGTCATTGCATCTCTTGCACTTGACCGCTACTTTCCGGCTAAGCATGCAAGCTATCGCTTCAGGAAAATCGCGTTGGTGCTTCTGCATCAATTTGTCAATCAGTGTATCGATATGGTTCTCAACTGCCTTAGTCCTGCCTCTGCCCCCCATCATCTGCACACAACACACATCTCTCTGTAATCCATATGATTCAGCTGCTTCCTTCTTGCCGGTGGAATCGGTGTAGAAGAATGGATTTGCCCTGCAGAACCCATACGGAGCAGAAATACTTGGCACCGGATCCCTCCCCACAAACCTCCCCACTTCCGGGTCGTACCAGCGGGCGTGGAAGTAGTAGAGACCGGTGACTTCGTCGTACATCTTGCCGGTGAGGTGCTCCTTGGGTGCGGAAGATGACATCGGTCCCCAAGGCGTGGATGCGGGCACAGCCTGCCCAAAGGCGTCCATCTCGTAGAGTACGCTGTCACCTCCGCTGTCGCGATATCCGACCACGTTCCCCAGGGCATCGTACATGTACCAATACTTGTCCGACAAAACGCCTTGATCATAAGAATGGCACTCGACGATTTGACCGATTTGCCCGGGCGCATGCACAAAAACATTCATCGGACGCCAGGGATCGTTCTCGTCAAAACCATCTGCCGGCGAATCTCCATCATACCGCTCATCAATACGCAACAGGTTCAAACCGTCATATTCATAGCGGAGCCACGAAGACACAGTCTGTCCCGCATCGCTGTATTCGATCCGCTCAGTCATCTCGCCACCACACGACGGACAATAGCGATACTCGACCCAGGCAAGCCATGTCTCCGTTCGGGCGTTGTACTTTGTGGCTCGAACAAGCCGGTCTTGAACATCCCACGTGTAAGTCCACATGATGGCCGCATCCATCTTCTCGATCAAATTCCCGTTGGCGTCGTAGGCGTAGGTAATCTCAAGAGGACTCCTCACCGCGCCATACTGAATCGCCTCC
>JAKQFZ010000123.1 GCA_029558215.1 Candidatus Omnitrophota bacterium | reverse complement strand
TTTGTCATCATCAATCAACTTGAACAGTCTAGACCGCTCCTTCGCAAACCACTCCTTGACTCTATTCATTACTTGCTCCCTTTGCTCTGCGCTGATCATTGGGAACATGACTTCTGTTGTTGTGTCTGCCAATGTGGGAGTCGCTGCCTTCTCTACTGCATTTGTTGGAGTTGACATGTGAGTTGTTGATTCGCTTGGCGCTTTGATCTCTTGTTGCGGGAGAAATGCAAAGGGATAAAAGCCGGTTGAGCGAAGGTCCGTTACCGGATGCTGTTGGAACTTTGTGCTCGTGGTCGTTCCCTTTCCGACCTTCTCGGCAATGCGATGAATTGAAAGGATGCCATCTTCATCGTAGTTCGAATCGACTGAGATCACATCCAGCAGAAAGTGAGTGAACACGCCATGTCCGAGGGCTTTCCGTTCACGTGCTTTTTCATCCCCTGTGCAACTTGATATGACACAGATTCCTTCGCTGGATTGAATAAGCCTTTCGGCAAGGGTCGGTACACCTTCATCATTCGGTCGTGAACCCCGAAAACTCTCGAAAGTACCGGACTCGCATGCGTCGATTATGCAAGTGAGGAACCGAGCGTCAAGTGGCTTCAGGAGTTCGGCTATGCGGCCTAGTGGGACTTGATTCTCATGGAATAGCAAGTTGGACACCCCAAAATGCTGCTCGCCATGGCCTGCAAAGTAGAAGACGATGGAGTCCTTCTTTGGTCTGAAGGTGACCTGAATGTCCCTGATGATTCGCTCAAGGTCCGCGTATGTCTCACGCTTGGGTTTGGCGGTGCTGCTGATGATCGTGAAGGCTCGACTAGAATCCACAGCGCATCGTTGAACGAGCATGTCGCGCATACTGGCTGCATCGCTGGATGCGTAGTCAAGAGTCCGATCCTCGTAATCGTCTATCCCAACAAGGAGGGCATAACGTACCTCATCAGCTCGCTTCGGTGTATCTTTTGTCATTTCCTCTATACGTTACAAAGGCTCTCCGAGCTGGTAATCCGAACGCTGATGTGGACCGGTGGGCTTTCTCGGCGGGTTAGAATAGAACGCGGACGATTCGCCCAAGCGGTATCACAGCGATATGCCCGCTTGCCATGAGTTCCTCTTCGGTCTTCTCCTTCAGCATGGCAGCCACCGCTTCCTGCTCTTCGGACATGCGAGGTGACCATATCTCACGTAGCCCTCTTCCGGTGTAGTACTTCAATTTGCCATGCTCGACCTCGATCACACCATAGTTGATCGTCTCGCCAGTATCCAAGACCAATGCCCCGGCATGATTCGGGCGCAATTGCAATTCGAGAAGCTTAGTGTCCATGGCAGTGTGTTCTGTAGCGGGGATGCTCCTGTGGATCTGCTGTCACTTCTTTGTACACGTTGTAGCCCAAGTCCAGGAGAAGTGCAACGATCGCAACGCCGATAGCAAAACCTGTTCGCTTGTATTGCCGGTCTGCACGGACTTCATCCCTTGCGCGGAAGTCATCGTCGATGAACTTCTTGAGTTCCGGTGTTACAAAGATCTCCACGCTGGCATACTTGCAGAACAGTTCAGCCACGCGCGTGTCCGGCAGCTCGTATGGTATTGAGGGTTGTTCAACAACTGCCTGGCCGAAGATGAAGTCCTCATCTTCTTTCAGCCGATGTGCTCCTTCATACGTGAAGAAGTAGCCCTTGTCCTCGAATAGCTTGATCAGGTTGACCGTCTGTATCAGAAGTGCCTGGATCTCTTGGATCCGCTCCAAGCGGAGAAGCGTGGGCTGCGTCGGGTCGTCGACTTGGAAGATGAGGGTCAGCTTGTTCTCCCTGTTGTTCACGCGGAAGCTCGTCCCGCGAATCCAAGGGTCAATAAGGCTATAGAGGTTTCGACCCTGGCCGGATTCGATTCGGCGTAGCAGTTCTTTCTCTATGTCGGAGTAGACGCGCATCCAAGG
>JAKQFZ010000108.1 GCA_029558215.1 Candidatus Omnitrophota bacterium | reverse complement strand
TGGGTTGACGGTGATACTGTCGTGATCACCCTACAAAAGTTCGGTGACACAAAAGAGACATACGGACAGTTGGCGCAGATAGGTATGGGTACAGTCAAACACCTCGAACAGATCGCCAGGATCTCGAAGGCATTCCCCGACAAAGAGGACAGGGATACAACCTACCCCTGGAGCATGTACCGTGCTGCCTACCAAGCTGCCATGCGAACCGAGAGAGACCCGTTCGAGGTGTTCTGCTATGGAGTGGACATGGGTTGGCATACGAAAGATTTCAGAAAGCTTGGCAGGCCAGAGGAGATTGAATTCGTCCTCAAGTGTACCTGCCCCATGTGCGGGTTCAAGGTTACGATAGAGGGCGACAAGTTTATAACCGCTACCCTTGAATGCCCTGTCTGCAAGACGGAAGGCGAATTGACGTTGCTTCCAGGCGAGTTTCAGCGCAAAGATTCCTGACAAACACAAATAACCCCTCCCCCGGTTGGAGGAGGGGTCTTATGTTGATCTCATATCTCACATGAACACCATATTCCCTTGCTTGTGAACCACGAAGTCCTCATCGAGCATCCTCTTCCACTCTTCCTTCGAAGTTTTTGCACTACCGAATGTAGTCGCCCCAGTTTCGCACCATTCGCACAGTTCGTCCAACGTCTCGAACACTGGCGACACAGGCGATCCCTCGCTGCAATTCTCCCACAACTGATACCCTTCACCCGTGGGAGGCTCGTAGGATTCCCATTCCTCGGAGAGTTTCTTGACCTCATTGGAAAACCAAACGTGACCTTCCCCATTGCAGTATGAGCACTTACCATAGACCCCAAGTCTCTTGGCCCTTGCCTCAACGCATATCCACTGGTTGCAGGAATCATGTCCGCTGATCCCGGCTTGCCTCGCCCACTTGTTGACTTCTTCTGCTGTGGGGATATAGCCGTTATCAGACGGGAGCCAATACGAGGCTTTGCCTTGCGCCTTTAGGTCTGCGAGGATCTTCTTCTGCTCATCGTTGATCGGTCTCCTGGTGAAGTCCCAAAGTCTACCGTGATCAAGTAGGGCTTGAACGTCCTCTTGTTCGAGATGATACATCCAACCTTCTTCGCCA
>JAKQFZ010000090.1 GCA_029558215.1 Candidatus Omnitrophota bacterium | reverse complement strand
TTTTGCGCAGGCAGGAGAAGAAACCAAACAGTGGGCTGTCTCCCACTAGTTTTGGGGAACGAATGTCTCGAATCCTGTCCCGCTGCACGGAGCAGATTGGAGCAATGCGCCGCCCTGATGGGGGGACCCGTTTTGATTCTCCCAACTTTTTCTTTCAACAGTGGGCAGATGCGCACACCAACGACCGGGCGTTTGCGCTCATTCGTTTACGGCAGTTGTCGCTCGGGGACGAAGTGCAGTGTGACAGGCGGTGCCCGCACTGTGAGAAAGTCGTCGAGCGAGTGGAGTATAACCTCGCTGATCTGGAAGTCACAAGCAATCCGCTTCCCAGTGATAGTCAATCTATTTTTTCTTTCACTTCTACCTGCCCATCCGGCAAGGTGGTGGTGTGGAGGCCTCTCGTTGGTAGCGATGAGAAGCGCATTCAGGAGATTCACGATGGGCAGCATAGTGATGATCTTGTGACTTCGACGCTTCAACTTCGGCTGATCAGCATCGATGGGGATGAGCCCAAGTTCGAGGCACTTCGGCGTATGTCAGCCCGTGATCGATCCTTCTTGCGCTACGAGATCAATACTCGTGAGGGAGGAATCGACACGTCGATTGAAGGGATTGTTTGCCCCCACTGTGGGGGAGAATTCTCAACCCTTATCGATACGAATGACCCTGCTTTTTTCTTCCCATCGGGGAAGAGTACCGGCTTGAAACGGACATCTTCTCCCTAGCTGAGTGGTGGAGTGAGCGGGATGTTCTTAGGATGGCATATTCACGTAGGCGCGCGGCGGTACGCTGGAAGCGCATCGTTGGTGAGAGAATCGAAGAGGCAGTCAGATCCAAGTCCACGCCTTCCATAGACGCTCATGACGTTGACTTCATCTGGCACTGCCCATACTTCATGGAGTGAGTGCAGATGATCTCTGGTTCCAAATTCACCCTTCTTATTGACGTCAATCTCGCTGGCAAAGACAAACTCAAAGAGCTGAAGACAACTGTTTCTGACGTGGCCAAAGAGCTGGGCAAGGACAAGGTGTCCGCCCCAGGTTCTGCGCCTCACCAGGGCGTGGGTGGAGCGGCTCAAACAGCAACACAGCTCCTTGGTGGGCTGCGTGGTGGGATTAGTGGGATCGGTTCAGTACTTGGAGGCATAGTTCCTTAGGTAGCGGCTGTGGTACTTTTAGTGGA
>JAKQFZ010000069.1 GCA_029558215.1 Candidatus Omnitrophota bacterium | reverse complement strand
AGCAGTGCGTCGAGTTGGCCCAGCGAGCCGATCTTATCGGGATGATTCTACACGCGGTGGACGGGACAAAGTTGGAGTCGGCGGGTTCGAAGGCAAGCGCGGTTCATGCGGCGGATTTGGAAAAAGCGCTTTCGAGACGTGCTGAGCACATTGTCGCTTTGGAGAGGCCCATCGCTGAAGGAGCCGAACAGGAGGGAGATGACCGTTTGCCCGAAGCGGTGCAGGATGCGAAACAACGACAAGAGTGGATGAACAAGCAGTTGAGAGAGAGTCAGGAGCGGGACGAGAAGATGCGTCATGAAACGGCCCCAGAAAGGCGAATGCTGCAGACAGAGTGGAGACAGAAAAGGAGTGACAACGCGCAGGCGGTGGAGGATGGCGATAGGGGTTTGGAGGTCGCGCAAAAGGTCACCAACGAAGAGACGGACGCCCCTCAGTAGTGTCCGATGCTGGATCAAGTGGAAGAGAGGTTGTGGGAGGAGGCCGAAGAGCCAGTCTCGGACGGAGGATACCGCAACGGAGATCAGGAGGCGAGTGCTGCGAGTTGCGGAGAAGAAATACTGGTGAACGATCATCGGAACGAAGTTGGAGAAGGCGAACGTGTTGAGAGGAGTAATGTCACCGACGCCGCGGATCGCTGCCGCAGAGTAAGCGCAAAGAATGAAGTCCTGAAGTGTTGAGAAGTAAGGCAGAAAGACGGTGTAAGTATAGTGCCCCCCATAAGGAGTGAGACACCTTTGAGTGTGATATTCTAGGTGGGCTTTGCTGGCGGAAGGAGGCTGTAAGCCGAGTGTAGCCAGCAAAGCGAAACAACAACCACGGAGGTGTCCGGATGAAACAGGCGTCGAAGTTTACGGATGAGCAGAAGTTGGACGTTGCAATGGAGTTGCTCGGTGGAAAGGTTTCTCATGCGGAAACTTGCCGCAAATATGGGATCAGTTCCAGTTATGCCTACCGATTGCGGGACCGAGCAATGGAGATTCTGCGGGAGGGCATCGGAAGACCCATAGGAAAGCCCCCTGCCGAGGTCGAAACACTCAAACGCAAGGTTAGTGATTTAGAGCAGTTGGCGGGTGACCAGGCTCTGGTGATTCGGCATCTAAAAAAAACGCTTCAGCCCAAGGGGTTGTACTAGAAGTGCAGAAACGACAACACTGGAGCATACGTCGCCTAGCCAAGACCATTCAGGAGCCGGTCTCCACGGTCGGACGGTGGCTGAAACCCTCTGAGGACAAAGCGCTGCGAGACCAACAGAGAAAACAACCCGTCTGCAGCGATCCTGATCTGAGAGAGAGAGTACGGCAACTGTGTTTGGAGCCCCGTTATCATTGCTTCGGGTATCGTCGCATTCACGCTGTGCTCAGACGGCGCTTCGGTATCGTTGTCAATCACAAATCCGTTCTGCGCATCATGCAGCAACAAGGGCTCACACGCCCCAGAGTCTGGTGTAAACCAACCCGTCCCAAGCGAGTTGAGAAGATGGCACCCAGCGCTCCCAATCAGGCTTGGCAAATCGATATGACTAGTTTCCAGTTGGCGGATCTGACTCCCGTGTACCTGGTGGCTGTTGTGGACTGTTTCACGCGACAGATTCTTGGATGGACATTAGACAGACGCTGCCGTGCTTCGGAATGGGTCGCTGCGATTCGGCAGGCTCTTGAGTCTCGTCACTTGAGTACTAAAGAACTCTGCGCGAATCTCGTACTGCGAAGCGATAACGGTTCTCAACCGTGTTCGAAAAAGTTTGTTGAGTTTCTCGCACAAACTGGCATCCAAGGTCAGTACACGGGCTACAATGCTCCCGATGACAACGCCTATGTCGAGCGAGTCTTTCGAACCATCAAGGAAGAGGAGATTTGGCCCAATGTCTATGATTGTTTCTCTGAAGCACACAAAGCCGTTGATGACTATATTCGCTACTATAATTCAGAGAGGATTCATTCTTCTCTCGACTATAGTACTCCAGATGAAATGGAGGCGCATTTCCTCGCTCTCAAAGTCGCTTAAAACTGTCTTGATTCCTGGGGGGCACTACGTAAGAAGATATGAATGCAAGAGTTGTAAAAGGATCCCAGTACGTTGTCCAAGGATGAAAGGCAAGAAGTGCCGCCCGGTCTATTTCCACGCCCCCTCTGAGTCGCTACAGCGTGATCGAGCAAAACGGAAGCAAGCAGGCAAGCAGGAGTTACAGAAGCGTGGAAAGACTGGAGTGGAAGTTGTGAATGGATGGTCAAAAGCGGTGCTTGTTTTTCGGCGAAGGACTGTTGGATGACTGGATCCCGAGCATTCCCAAAGGATTCTTATCATCAGCACGCTGAATCGACTGTTCAAGCGCTGGAGAGGCGGCGACTTCGGCAGAGGGGAAGGGCGAAAGAGGCCATTACCGATGCGTCGAAATGGAAGCGAATAGACCTAATAATCAGGCGCGAATCTTCGCTTGGCACTGTCAATAGGTGCGGAAAAATGGAACTCACGACTTATCGCTCAAATCGGACACAATTCATACCCCCTCGGAAATCTTTCTGAGACGGCCTCCGAGTTGAAGGCTGCCACACGGGAAAGA
>JAKQFZ010000065.1 GCA_029558215.1 Candidatus Omnitrophota bacterium | reverse complement strand
ATCTCACTTACACGGGTGTTCGCCTGCCCCCCTCCGTAAGCGAGCCGACACAATCTTGGATAGATCGCTGTTGACAGAATCTGACCTGCAGGGCTAATATATCATCCACTGAGATCATCCAGATTCTTCTGGGTGAGAGCTTCTGCATATTCAATTTTGCAGAGGCGTTGCGAAGCAGGCAGGTGCCTCAGATGAAGGGAGGCGGGATTCGCTCAGATAGTTTTTCTATAAACCATTTGGATGTTCCTGTGATGATCAGAGGAGTGTTATTTCTTTTGAAGGGAGTTTGATCATGAAAAGGGCAGTCTTTATACTGATTCTTCCTCTAACGCTGTTTTCTGTCCGTGTTTTTGCCGTGCCAAACGAAATCGAGTCGTTTGATGGGACGGGTGCCTACAGTGGCTTTGATCTACCAAGTTGGTCTACGGTTGGTGCTTCTGGCTCGTTCTCTGTCCCCGCAGGTCAGTACAAGATCAGTTCAAGCGGCGCTCCGGTAGACGTTGGTCTTGAGCGATTTGTTGGGCAGGGGGATTTTGAGTCCACCCTCTATGTCAGCAACTTCACCGGTTGGGATACATCAATGTGGCAGGATGGTCTTCGATGGCAGTTCTGGGATTCCTACATGCAGGATGGCATCTCGGTCGTTTTGGACTCTGCTCGATACTATCCCAACAAAGCCCTTTGGGTGGACAAATACGTATCGGGAGTCAAGACAACAACCACACAGTTGAATCTTGGCTCAACCATCACCTCTCTGAAATGGCGGGTTCTCTGGACAGAGACCGACAAGAAATGGGAAGTCTTCTACCGGATCAACGGTGGGCCAGCAGAACCAGCGGATGTCCCTGCACCGGATATGCCCTTAACGGGTTATGTACTCCCTTCTCAGAGCAACCGACTGACGAAAATCCTCGCTTACGAGAACATCTCCTCGACGGGGGTGACTGCCTGGCTGGACAATTACATCATGGCGCCGAGATTTGGGGAGACTCCGACACCGACAAACACGGTCACCCCAACGTTCACCGTGAACTTTGACACGCCGACCCCAACGCCTGTGGGTCTGTCTGCTCCGGAAGTGTATGTATCCCAGTCCTATGGAAATGACGTCACTGGTGACGGGACGATAGACAATCCCTGGGCGTCCATTGTCTACGCACTGAGTCAGGTCAATGCGGACAGTAACAGGCACGTCAACATCCGTGTGTCTCAAGGAGTCTACATCGGTCAGGTTCAGATGAAGTCGTGGACGAATCTGATGGGTGGATATCAAGGGGTGAATTCCACAAGTTGGGTCATTCGAAATCCCATTACGTACAGAACCCAGATCAGCACTGCAGCGTCGCAGTACCATTGTGTTGTCGGTGCCGACTACGCCACCATCTCCGGCTTCTTCATACGCAACGGGTATGCCAACGGAGCCGCAGCCAATGATCAACTTGGGGGTGGCATCTACTGCGATGGCACTTCGCCGGTTATCACGCGCTGCTACATCATCGGCAACGAAGCCGATCAAGCCGGAGGCGGCATCTTCCTGCGAAATTCATCGGCGGTTGTGCGGGAGAATATCATCGGGAAGAACGCCACAGTGGTCAAGGGGACTCTCGGGGGTGGCATCTTCTGCGGCGTGGGGACAGATGGTGCTGTGATCGAGACCAACGCGATCATCAGCAATGGTGTCAACCATGCCAACAATGAAGTTCAGGGGGGCGGTATTGCGGTT
>JAKQFZ010000051.1 GCA_029558215.1 Candidatus Omnitrophota bacterium | reverse complement strand
GATCAACAAGCGCCGTTCCGCGCAGGCAAAGCCGATCTAAGTTGTTTGTGATGAAGATATCTGCCAACGCCCCGAACAGTTCCCCGTCCTGAACGACAGTATTGAGATCAATCGCCGTCCCCGATGCTGCCGCGCTCTGGAGCATCTCTTCAATTTGATCGAGTTCCCGTTCTAGTTCCTTAATTGTCATACTTCCTGCATTCCGCTTTCGCCCCTGGCCATAATCTTCCCGTTCCGAATCACAACCAGGCCGTAGGCCAGTTCTCTAAGCGTGTAGTCAATGCCCCAAAAGAACGACCTCACAACGGCATCTGGCTTGAAATGAATCCCACTTGAGTCGCTCGACAAAACATCCTGCAAACTCCCGATAGACTCAGACTCTTCACACAGACTGGAAACTTCCAGCGAATCCCCGCCCGTGACAACGCGGTCAACTCGTGCCTCAATGTCTTCAAGCCGATCCAACAAAGCCTTTCTGAGGTTAGAGTCCGACATATGGATGCGTCCCCCAGTAATTGCCGTCGTCGTCTTCAACGGCGATGATTTTGCAGCCGACAGGCACGCTCGGAGCACAGTCGATCATTCTGGACTCTGGAATGGTGATAACGACGCTTGGCCTGCCGAGTTCGTAGAAAGAGCCGTCACCATTTGAGACAAAAAGCAAGTGAGGCACAGACAGGTCTCTCATTTGCGCTGTCCATTTGTGCTCGTAATCCACAACACGGGCTGATGGGTTGATCATGCAGGTCGCTTCGTTGTCTACGGAAAGGCTGAGGACATCAGACAGGCTGCCGATCCTTTCCCCGTCTATCATGGGTTTCGTCAACTGGACATTATCGCCGTGCTTGGCCTTTAGGGACTGAACGAGCCCTTTGAGCGCTTTGATTTGCTGAAGCAGTTCATCCGTTCTCATGTCATCCTCAATTCGTCGGATGTCGAGATCGTCTGGCGCGTATTTGTGAGATCGATAGAGATGGATTCGACAACCAGCCCCAACGCAGCGTCATTGAAGAGGTTCTTCACCTTGCGAATCGTCTGCCCTATCCCCCAAGAGAGATCGCAGCGGGTCAAAGTAAAAGCCAATCGGTGATCGGGGTA
>JAKQFZ010000038.1 GCA_029558215.1 Candidatus Omnitrophota bacterium | reverse complement strand
CTGTTCCGATCAGATCACTTCAGACTTCTGATGAACTCCAGCAGGTCAATCGCCGTCATGATGCCATCATCGTCTGCATCAACATTGGCCGGAGCAGATCTGCCCCAGTAGATGGAGGCTTGAACCAAATCCCTGAGGGTTATTTCACCGTCGCCATCAAGATCGCCCCAAGCCCCTGCATTGATCGTCAACAGTGTCGGGATCAGATATTGCGCCTCGGCCGGCCCGTTGAGCATAAAGACGCCGTATTGTCCCGCATTGGGAAGGCTCAACCCCAGAGCAAGACTCGCTGTCACTCCACCCTTCAACTCGGCGAATGATGTGGGCAACACACTTGTGAGCGTTCCTTGAACCACCGTGGCATCGAGGTCGAACAGCCCTGAGTTCGAGGAGAGAGCATATCCGACTACCGCTATTCTGTAGAAACCGTTGGGAGGAATTCTCCACCAGATAAACTCGGATGAAAGACTGGTTTCCGAAGCGATCACTTTCTCGTTGTAGAAGTCAAACTGACCATCGGGAGCGGAGCCATCCCATCCATCCTTGAAGAGATACAAGTCCAGATCGGGCTCCCCGCTGCTCAGTCGAAAGTCGAGAAGCCCACCGTTTTGTACGGTGAAGTCATAGACCCATGCTTTGCTCATCGGATCATCCCGATTCCATCTTTCGACGGGTTGATCCCGAAACTTCTCCAGGAGCGACGGCCCGTAGGCATGGACGCGAAAGTCCGTCATATCCGTTGCACTCATCAGACTGACAGTTGCCGTGACGTCTCCCACCGGCAGATGAAACTCTGATGGTGCTGTGTTGAACGTGCTGACCTGGGTTGAAAAAGGAACAGCAAAATTCTTCCCGCTGAAGAGCACGTTGTGCAGGAAGATTCCGTGGAGACCGTCCTTGAGCGCACCACAGGCGTAGTCAACTGTGCTCCCTGTCGCAGTGTAAAAGGTGCAGGTGGGCCGCCCCGGACTGCTTGCACCAGCAACCCACTCCAGGCCCCCCGGCCCGAAACTGGGATCATAGAAACTGCTCAGCGGATTGGAGAAGGAATCACTCGCCGGACCGGCGACAATAGTGTCAATGTCGGTCGGCAGGCTGTCCTGCCATTCAGTCCTCACGATGATCTGATCCCCTGGAGATGGATGGACTGCATCCACACAGAAGAAACGACCGTCCCCTGCTTCATCGCGACCTTGCCAGGAAAAATCACCGCGAACGACGTTGTTGCTGTAAGGGGTCGTGTCAGTCCCACCCCCGCCAAAGGTCACCACATTTGAATCCAAATCGGCCGCGACACAGATCTGAACAGGGATGACAGTGGTCTCAGTCTGTCCGGAAGCGTCCTGCAGCAGCAGTTTGGCGGAGTAAAAACCACCGGCCATATTCATCGGAATCTCAACCTGCGCCTGAGGATTGGCCTGCCCGTTTGCAGGGACGACCACCTGATCCACCGACGCGCTTAACCAGGGACATGCGACCTGTGCGTAGAACCTAACGCTTACCTGAAGCGTCGTTGAGTAACCTTTGGAGCCAGCTCTGTGGCGAATCCCAAACCATATCCCGTCGCCCATCCGCCGAAGGGGATCTGCGATCGCGCATTTCAACTGCGTTCCGTTGTTGTAGCCGTAATCCATACGAGTGAACTCACCGGATTCTATCTCGTTGGCTTCCACAAGATTCGGAACACTTCCCAGAGAATCATCGAACAGTTTCCCGTTCTGGTTGATGTCCGTCCAGTTGTATACAAGCAGTTGGTACGCGTTTTCTCTGGGTGGTGTGACTGAATTGGCGTTTCCGTTGAAATCGGTGTCAAAATCCTCGAATGGGAAAATGGCTTCCAAGACAATCAGATCCGTATTCGCAGGGATGTTCTTCTCCACGTCGCTCTCAAGAAGCCGAATATAATCTGGCTTTTTCGAATTCATCTCTTCCAAGGGAGAAGCGACTGTCTGGATTTCAAAATCCCTGTAGCCGATTTCCTCCAGGCCGACCGTGCTGACGTTCAGGGTCACGGGCTGATCCGAGTGATTCTGAATCGTGTGCGTGATGGTTCTGATATCCCCACCATAGACGAGCCTGGCATAGAAATCGTAAGCCTCTCCCCGGTAATCGCCAGGAATCCATTGGGACGGAGTGACCTCTACACCCGAGTTCTCGGAAGCCAACTGAACGGCACGACCTGCGTTGATTCGTCCCGATCCTTGACGGAATACATCCTGCTTTTGATCAACGGCGGAGTTCATCAGGATATCTTTGACCGTCTGCGGCGTGGGCAGAACACCGTGCTTCTGTTGATACGCTTCATATACAAGGGCAGCGATCCCTGCAGCGAGTGGACAAGAGCGACTCGTTCCTCCCCAGGTTTCCCATGCGCCCCAGCCGTTTCTGTATTCGTTGATCGGCACACTGCCGGGTCCCCAGGCACCATTGGCGGTTATGTTCACTCCGAGAGAACCATTTGCATGAGGACCCGAACCACTCCAACTCTGAATATCACCGCCAACGATCTGACCCACCGTTGACAAGGGCTCAAAATCGTTTCCAAGATCGTACATGGTGGATGCGCCGACCTTGATTGCGCTCGTCGGTCCAGGAGAGTTGACTGTCGCAAAACCTGGGGCTCCATTGCCCGAAGAGATGACGAAGGTGACTTCCGGAGCAACATTCTTGGCGAGATAGTCCAAATACCGCGACCAATAGTCCCAGCCGTCATTGTCTATTGCTCCATCGCCATAGCTCATGCTGACGATATTCGGCTCATCACCGGTGCCAGCAACTCCATCGTAGCCGAACGCGGAGAACAAGTAGAAATCGGCCTCGAAACCACCCTGATAGTAATTGCCCACAGCGATGATCTTGGCGTTAGGAGCAGGCCCTTGAACCATGCCATCACCCGCTCCGGCATAGGTCGGTTTGATCGCGGGTGCATCTCCATTGATGATGCCTCTCCCCACAGCCGCCGAGGCGCAGAACGTTCCATGATTGCCCCCGCTCTCATCGGGATTGTTCAGCATGAAGGCGACCAGATCGCCGTTCCCCGGAATCGGTATATCACCGTCAAAAAGCCAATCGGAAGCGGGAATCGGATTGACTCCATCGCCGATGAAGTAGACCATGCCGCCCGAGATGTCGGGAAATCCATCCGTGCCGTAGTCCCATGCTGTGGCATCCCAGAAGTCCAGATATGAGACCTCGTTGCCACGATAGCAGGGCTTGTCGTCCCTGAAATCATAGTTGTTGTTCAAGTCCACGTAGACTGTGTTGTAGCCTGCTCCCCTGTTTTCCACATCCGGATGATCCACCACCAGAATGGCGGCAGTGCGGCCTCCCCAGACCTCATCCCGCAGATAGGTATCTGGGTGAAGTCCGAAATGATACTTGCCAGAGACACTCTCCTTGTTGAAAGTGTAGGTCTTCACGACCGGAGCGCCATCTATGACCGTTGCGAATTGTGCGGTTCCGGTGTCTCCTTCGAAAGTGACATCCGGAATCGTGCTGGTGTCCGCATACCACGTATCTTCGGTGCTGCCATAATACGAATAAGCAGCCATCGAACGCCCATCGAAACAGATTGGCCATCCATAGTACGGTGAATTTGCGTCTTCAACTCGGGCTTGCGTTTCGAACAAGTCCGGATGTGCAAAATCAACGCCCGAATCTATGATGGCGATCTTGACGCCTTGGCCCGTGTAACCGAGTGAACGAGCAGCACCGACTCCATTCATCTGATCAAGCCATGGACTGTCGCTTTGTAGAAGTTTTGCCCCTGCGTAAGGAAGACTCTTGTCCTGAGAG
>JAKQFZ010000029.1 GCA_029558215.1 Candidatus Omnitrophota bacterium | reverse complement strand
GCGGGCGCGTGGGCTATGCCCACTCCCTTGGACAATTGCTCGGTGAATGACACGCTTCTTCTGGACAGAGTGTAACGAGGAAACGGCATGAAGGCTCTAGTCCGCGGATTTTTCAACTCCCAACAGTCTGGACTTGTGCTTGTCATTGTCGTTCTTGGGATCGTGTTGACCGTTTTTGCAGGAACTCATGAAGACCGAAGAACCGGCACTCCCGTCAACAACTTCCTTAATTCCTACACCCTCATGCAGACCGCAACCGACGCAAGTTTCTTTGCCATCATGGCAGTTGGAATGACGCTGGTAATCATCTCCGGTGGAATTGACCTTTCCATCGGTTCGATTTACGCCCTGTGCGGAGTCCTCATGGCTCTTGCCCTCAAAGGCATCGGAGATGCCGGTTCGGGACTGACTTTGGGGCTGGCTTTGCTCGTGAGTCTGGGTGCGGGCGTTCTCTGCGGTCTGCTCAATGGAGTCATGGTCGTAGGACTGCGCGTGCATCCTTTCATCGTAACACTCGGAACGATGTGGGTATTTCGCGGAGTTGCCTTTGTTGCCAGCAGGGCGCAGAGTATTCTCGTTCCCAATTCGCTGACAAGGGTTGCAAAGAGCTCCCTTGGATTGGAGAGCACCCTCTGTCCGGTACCGATGCTGGTCATGCTCTTGATCGCCGCGGCGGGGAGTATCTTTCTCTCCAAGACGGTCTCAGGACGCAACATCTATGCTGTGGGTGGAAACCAGCAGGCTGCTCGGTACTGCGGACTTCGTGTTGGAAAGATCCTCATCAACGTCTATCTGGTCAGTGGTCTCACAGCAGGTATCGCGGCATTTCTCGGAAGCAGTTTTTACGGTTCGGCATCCTGCGCCGACGCCACGGGCTATGAGCTGTACGTGATTGCATCCGCAGTGGTCGGTGGTGCCAGTCTTGCCGGAGGCAAGGGCAGTGCCATCGGCGCAATGCTGGGCGCAGTGCTGATTGTTCTGATCCGTCAATCAATCCGAACTCTGCACTTTGATCAGAATTATGAATGGATTATCATCGGATGCGCCATTATCATCGCCGTTGTACTCGACCGTTTGAATGCTCGAATGGCGATGAGGCGGCTCATCAGAAACGCGCAGTCTGGTTGAGAATATGCTGTTGCAACAGGAGGATAAGATGAAAACGTTTCTTGTTAAATGGTGTTCCGTGGTTGTTCTGATGTTCGGTCTGTGCAGTTTGCTGCTGCACGATATCGAAGCCCAGCAAGCGGTTGAGGGTCGTCCCAAAAAGGTCGTCATTGCGATGATCGCCAAGAGTTCGACCAATCCAGTCTTTCTCTCGGCACGCACGGGAGCGGAAGCCGCAGCAAAAGACCTGTCAGAGAAGCACAAGATCTCTATCACCGTTGACTGGCGCACTCCACCGACGGAGGATGGACAGGTGCAGGCACAGCGCATTGCTCAAGCGGTCAACGAAGGCGTGGATGCCGTTCTGATCTCATGTTCGGATGCCGCCAAAGTCACCGGCGCGATCAACGATGCAGTTGCCCGCGGCGTGCCGGTCATGACTTTCGACAGTGATGCGCCGAACTCCAGGCGTTTTGCGTTCTACGGAGTAGATGACGTTGAAACAGGGCGAAAGGTCTTTGAGGAATTGGAGAAACTCGTCAAGGGCAAGACGAAGGTCGCCATCCTCGCCGGCAACCAGAACGCACCGAATCTTCGCAAGCGCGTGGAAGGCGTTCGAGAAGGCGCAAAGGATCATCCTGACATCACAATTCTCGATGTTTTCTACCATGTTGAAACACCTCAGGACGCGGCGGCGGAAGTCATTCGAGTGCAAAACGCATATCCGGAAATCGGCGCATGGGCAATGATCGGTGGTTGGCCTCTCTTCACACAGACCTTGTTGACCGATCTGGATCCCGAGAAGGTAAAGGTTGTTGCTGTTGATGCGCTTCCGGCGCAGTTGCCTTACGTGGAAAAGGGAATCGCTCCCGTGCTTCTGGCGCAGCCGTGCTATCTTTGGGGATATGTTTCCATCGAGAAGATAATTGACAAGATCGTGCTTGGAGCCGAGGTGCCGGAGATCAACCGGATGGAACTGGTGCGCGTCACCAAAGAAAACCTCGGAGAATGGGCACGTCAGTTGAAGCAATGGGGCTTCACCGATGTTCCAGAGAAGTATCTGGATCTGTCGAAAGAACCTTGATCGGCCTGCGGTGAGGGAGAAGCAGATTGAGTACGATACAACCGCTGCACGCATTTGATTGGTATGTCATCGGCGCGTTCTTTGGTGTGTCCATTGCCATAGGACTGTACTTCTCCCGCAAAGGAACGGTCAGCCTTTCTGATTACTTTGTCGCCGGCAGGAAAATGACCTGGTGGATCGCTGGCACGTCCATTGTCGCAACAACTTTTGCGTCGGACACGCCGCTGGTGATCTCCGGCTGGTGCCGAACAGTGGGGATCGAAAAGAATTGGTTCTGGTGGGGTGGGCTGATGGGCACACTGCTCTGCACTTTCTTCTTTGCCCGCCTCTGGCGTCGTTCGGGCGTTTTGACAGACATCGAATTCAACGAACTCCGCTATTCGGGAAAGCCCGCGGCAGGGCTGAGAATGTTTCACGCAGGCTATGGTGCGCTGGTCAAGAACACCATTATCATGGGCTGGGTGACCCTTGCGATGACAAAGATACTCGAGGTGACACTGGACATTCCGACTCTCGTCTTTCTCAAAGGGCACTGGATCCCGACACTCATCCCCAAAGGAGTCAGCCCCGTCTCGGTGCTGGACTGGTCTACCGTTGCCCAATTTCCGATGATCGGTGATGCCGTCATTCCCGCGAAAGTGACCGGAATTCTTCTGTGCTTCGGGGTGGCCGTATTCTACAGCGCGGTGGCAGGTCTTTGGGGTGTTCTTGCAACAGATTTCTTCCAGTTCCTCTTTGCCATGTTGGGTTCCATCACTTTCATGATCGTGTTGCTGGTGATCTGTGGCGGACCGACCGGCATGGTCTTCAAAGCGAAGATGACAGTCAGTGAAGGCAAGGTCGTCAACAAGAGAGCGGAACCGAGAGATCGAACGGATCTCAAGACCCTGGAGAAGCATCTCCATCCCAGGCATATTCAGGAGTTGATAGATGCCGGCGTGTTCACAAGGGATTCGGTGGAAGACGACACGCTTCACTGGACGAGCAGCACATTCCGCGAGGCGGATGTTCAAGCCCGAGTCGCCAGACTGACTCAACCGGTTCAGGAAGCCGCGCTCGGACTCTGGAGGTCCAGTTTCACCGTGAGCAAAGCCAGTTTTGCCGACTCGACAGAGATCGACAAAATCGTTCACGACGGACTCCTCATCGAGACAACTTCGCCGAAAGGGGCACAGGCGGACTACTATCTTCTCAGCGACATCTCAATGAGCGAGAAATCCATCCTCGCACGGCTCGATGCCGCAGGCGTCCGGGACAAGAGCGGCTTCATGGCAGCCTGGAGAAAAGACCAGGTCGTACCTGCTCGGAAGATCACCAGTTTCCTGCCGCCCTTCGATCTCAAAGGCGGCGGCATGATGGCGTTGTGGTCGTTCATCGTGTTTGTCGGACTCCAGTGGTGGGGTGGCGGCCAGGGGGGGAGTTTTCTCTCGCAACGGCTGTTCGCCTGCAAGAACGAAAAGCATTCTGTGCTGGCAATGCTCTGGTACAACCTTGCACACTATGCCCTCAGGCCATGGCCTTGGATTGTGGCAGGGATCGCCTCGATCTGGCTTATTCCGGACATCACGTTCTATGGGACACACTACGATCAGGAATACGCCTACGTGGTCATGTTCATGAAGCACCTGCCGACGGGACTGAAGGGTTTGATGGTCGCTTCACTTATGGCCGCGTACATGTCCACCATCTCCACCCAGGTCAATCTCGGTGCCTCCTATGTCATCAACGATCTCTACAAGAGGTTTCTCCATCCGATGGCGAGCGAACGTCATAATCTTTTGGTGTCGCAGATGGCAACGATCGTGCTTGCTCTGATTGCGGGCATTTATGCCTTCTATTCCTCATCCATTGCCTCGGGTTGGTTCACTGTGCTGGAAATGCTCTCTGGAGCTGGTCTGGTTCTTCTGGTTCGTTGGTATTGGTGGCGGGTGAATGCCTGGTCAGAGATCGCGGCAATGGCATCGTCGCTTGTTCTCTATGGGCTTCTGAACTGGACGCATTTGTTCCATCGCCTCTGCACAT
>JAKQFZ010000027.1 GCA_029558215.1 Candidatus Omnitrophota bacterium | reverse complement strand
TGATATTTTCAACTGCGATCCCGTCCGAGGTTTGCGTCTTTGGATGGATGATATCCACATCCAGGACACCAGATGAGCGATGCACTACACGCTTGTTTGCGAAGTAGATCTCATCTCTTCCCGGCTCGATGCAATGAGCATCCAGGTCGTTCTCATCGCCCGGCCCCCATTGGATTGAAAACCGGAGAACGCCTTCCACATTGCCGCCTGCTGCTTTCACCCTCTGCTTCATGGAATCGGCAATATTGCCAGCGTATGCCCACGAGAAGGCATTGCCCCATTTGAACATGGTGGGTGCGTCCATGTCGGTTGGCGCTATCAAGCTGACCATATTGCCTTGATGCCGGTTCTCTAAGAGAACTTCGACCTTCTGAGCGGTTGGCAGTATCTCAGATACGAATGTCTGGATAGGAACTTCTTCGACCCTATCAAAGCTCTTTGGGGAAACGCCTGTTTCCTTTGCCAGTTCTGCGAACGGGTTGCCGCCTTGGAGCTTTCCGAGAACATCCCGGTTGGCAAACAGAATGTTGTTCACTCTGATGTCATCAAGGACGGCGTGCCGCCTCCCAAGAGAGGCCATGTATCCAAGTTCGATCAAAGTCTTTTCGACTTCTTCCAGCATCTTCTTGGTGAAGATGGCTTTTGGCCGCTGGTAGTTGGTTGGTGCAACCATTGCTTCATACTTGCGCACCGACTCATCCAGATCTTCGCCATCGGAGATATCCACAAGCAGAGTGCCTATGGAATGGTTGCGGATCTTTCCAACCACCGGCCCGGCGATCTGCGACTGCTCCCACGCATAGAGGTTTTTCTCGCTTTCGGAGAGCTTCATATATGCCTTCTGATGCACCTGGAAGGCTTCCAAGACCGTCTTCCACTCTTCGCCCTTGTATAGGCTATTCTGAGCGACCAGCTCAAGGACAGAAGCTACCGCATCCTCTGAGATCTCTTCTAGCGATCTCTTGAAGACATTTCTCAGGTCGCGGGCTCTTCCTCGGACGGTATCCAGTGTTTGCCGGGAAGTGGTCTTGAACCTGCTGGGAAGCTGAATGCAAAGGTGCTCCCATGTTAGCACACCGTTTTCGCTCTTCTCGAAATTCTTCTCTACTCCGATATGAAGCGAATCGGTGACAAAGATATCTGTCACTGGGAGGCTCTTGATGTGTTCTGCGAGGGCATCAGCGACAGGGCCATACTTAGAACCATTCGGCATATCAAAGTCCCAGACGGAGATCATTCGATGACCTCGCCGCGCAGCAGGA
>JAKQFZ010000351.1 GCA_029558215.1 Candidatus Omnitrophota bacterium | reverse complement strand
CAACATCCCGCGCCAACCAACACAGCCAATGCAGCCCAAGCGTCCTCCCACGGTTTCGATTCCAGAGGGACCTCTTACGGGACAAACTGGCCAAGCGGAACCACCCGGGTTTTACGGGCCACTGAAGCAGAACGATCCTCTCAAGACGGTGTGCCCTCCAGGAACGAGCTTGGATAGTAACAACCGATGCGAGCCGAACAAAAGCGGAGGTCGGCCGCAACGTCCATCCGTGAAGATCCCGCCGACATCAAGTGGCCGTCCTCGTCGTTCATCGAGTGGATCATCTGAGCCTCCAATGCCAAACATCCACGTGAACGAAGTGGATAACAGTGGCTCAGAAGATTGAGCAGAGAGTAGCATCCCCGCCCTTCAGACCGAGGATGGTTTACTGGGGATAGGAAAGCCCTGGAAGATCTTCAGGGTATCCGTAAACCATCCCCGGCAGTCAGGCCAGGGATGGCTTACTTCAAAGAGACTGCGTACGCATCCAAGATGGAGCAGAAGTAAGGATTTCCCATAGCTCCAGCTCGCCGCTGTCGCAGGGTGTGGAGCACTTTTTGTGGGCTCCAATTGGGTCGCAACAGAAGCATGGCGACAGAGGTAACCAACCCTGATCGATTCCATCCCATGTGGCAACTGACGAGTGTTCGTTTGCCGCTGCTAACGAGATCGGCAACGACTTCGCCCATGCGAATAGCTTTCATATAATCGCTAGGAGGAACCACTTCCGGATCGACGGAATCTCGGTACGCACAACGATAGACCTCGACTCCAGGGAAGCTATCTGCCCTTGGTTGGTACTCCCGTGCACACAAGACGAGAGCATCGACAAGACATTCGTTGTCCAATCGTTCTTCGTCCAGGGCCACACGAGGAAGTCCACCTTGCAAGAGACCTGGCAAGATCAAGTCAAATTCGTTGTGGCAAACCAAGTGCTGAGCCATCACGGCACCCGTACGAGCCATGAAGTTGGCTTGATCGAGTTGTAATCAATGAGTTCTTGCAACCACCCAAGCACATCGACGTAGCCCAAGAGTGGCAAGGAGAGGTTGTCGACCACATCGACGATGAACCAAGTCCCATCGGGTCCCTTCGAGGTCTTGTATGTTTTTTTCTTCCCCACCTTGGCTGAGCTTGTATCGGTGTTGGAAGGTGCCTCGTAGGACCATCCTATGAATTGCTGAGCGGTTGCATGCTGAGGAATCAACACCCGCTCTTGAACGCGATCCCCTGCCATGAGAATGGCCACAGAAGGCATTGAGATGGTGGAGTGACGATCAATCATCTTGAAGTGCTTTCCAACGCCATGTCGTAGACGAAGAAATCCAAGTCGCTCTCTCCATCCAAGGTACTCTTGACGGTTGATGAACTTGCCGACGAACAATCGCTGAAGTCCGGTCAAGTGGTCTTGATTAGCAGCAACCAAGTTGTAGACCAGCGCGTGAGCCAAGTCCGAAGATGGGTTGTATGGCGCGATCAATTCCAAATCGTGGAGTGACCTCCGACGAGACGCGCGTCCTTCGGTAACGTATTCAAAAGGTGAATCTCCTTCGCTCACACCCACTTCAGATCCAACGAAGTAGTGCAGGAGGTCCTCCCAAGCTCGCTCCAATTTTTTGGGGTCTATTTGCCCATTCCCTCCCGAGACATCTTGTATTTTCCACGCCAGAGGCTGAGTCATAGCATGGATACTAGCTCAACTTGAGGCCATCGATGACGCGGACTTGCTCTCGAACTTGTCGATCCAAAAGAGCATCCATCACCATTGGGCTATTTCTCCACTTTTCTTTGATTTTTTGAAGAATATCACCTGGGGTTGAATTCTTCTCAATCAAGCTCATTGCCACATCTTCAGAGGAAGATTGGGCCAATTTTCTGATGGTTGCTTCTTGCGTAGATGAATTGTTGACGATGTTGCACAAGATGGTGTTTGCCGTTTGAATGTCGTCTGAAGCAGTGTGTTCCACAAGCGGCAAGTAGATATCAGCCATTTCACTGAGCATCTCTTGATTGTTGGTATTTGCGGAGACGCGCTCTGCCACATCCAAGAAAGAATCCAAGAGCGGTTCTTGATACAAGTAGAGTTGAAACGTTGACTTCTGGGAAACAAGGTCGGACAGTGGAATTCCACGTTCATCGAACACCCAATTGTTCAAGCAACTGGAGATGATTCTGGATGGCACATCGACAATGCACAAGACCTCCTTGACAAAAGAGGTCAACAACAATTCACACTGGATCTCGCTTTCATTCTTGTCCAAAGAGATGCCGTTTCTATTCAACGAGACGCGCCCCTGAGTAACCATGTTTTGCAAGGAACACATGGCATCCAACACTTTCTCGAAGTGTTGTTCTTGCTCCTCATGAGAGACGTTGGTGTCTTTCAGAAAATGCAATTCCTTCTGAAACTTGGCTTCGATATCCTCAACTTTCACTGATTCGCCCACTGGATTTTTTGCCCAAGATTTTTGAGGAGCATGTACTTTCGACCGAGTAAGTGTGTCCCAGTTGGTGATGTACCAACCACCAGCAACAAGCTTTTTCCACCGATTACTTCGAGGATCCGTCTGAACCCACAAGTCGCGATAAACATGAGTGATCGTTGGACTTTGGGTGTCCCCAGGGTTGATCATGGACGCAACACCTTTCCCAAGCACACGGCTCTCGAAGGTAAGCGACGGAGCGTCATCTACTTCTACCAAGAGGGTGTCTGTGTCCAAGAGGTCGGCGATTCGTTGCTCCTTCTCGAATGAGGTCAATGTCGAATCCATGACAGCTCTCAGACGACGCGCCAAATCGTAGCTGACGCCGCGAATTTCCACGAGTTCTCGGGTGGATGGGAGGCGAGCGTCCATCTCTGGCAGAGGGTTGTTTGCGCGAGATGTCGCCGAAGATGCCAAGGCCATGATAGCTCCAGCGCACAAGAACAACCCCGCACCGATCATCCAAGCGGGCAGCGTACTCTTGCTGTTGGCTGAGTTGTCCGAAGCGCTTTCTTCCACCAACTCAAAGACCTCGCCATCACTACTCTGGAAACAGGGCATGGGAATACGATACCACAACAACCAGAAGGAGATGAGACCACTGTGCGCGCGACAAGTGGACCCTGGCGCGAACGCCAAGGCTTACCAGTATTTCGGAAACTTCTCTAGACGAGGGAGTTATCTGCCGCAGTTATCGGTGTCTGCGCAGGTATTTGCCTTCGAGATGCAAATCGGATCCACCCCTGCTGGGGTCTGTCGATAGTAGTCACACCACTCCAAGCAAGGCTTGCCCCCTGGAGTGGGTTTCCACAAGTCGCAATCCTTGAAGGACTCCAGACGTGCGCAGGCGCGAACACAATCGTCCTTCGAGTTCTCTGGAACGGGGCTAGGCCCTGGGACAGGGCACCCAGGCAGCAAGAAGAGGGTAACAACGAAGAGGAGATGGTGAATACGGCGCATCAGGGAGATGGTACGCTATCCCAGCATCCAGATGCACGCGCAATGACCGCTGCCACCAACAAAAGAAAACTGGCGATCAGCGACTGCGGACCTCGATGCGACCATAGCCCTGTGGACTGATTGCTCTTGCCTCGCGTCACCATCTTTCGATCAGTGATCTTGGTTTCGGATTCATTGGGTTCCGTGGGAATTGCTTCGGGTGGGATGGTCGGTGGCACTTCTGGCGTGGGCTCAGAAGGAGGAACCGAAGAAATTTTTCCAGGCAGAGGATCCAGCTCAGGAACACCGGGTTGCCGAGGAAGAAGCACCCCCTTCTTGCTGACGAATTTGCAGAGCGCTGGGTCTTGCACCACGTCACGAAAGCGATAGGGCTTCCCACCGATTTTCATCTCCTGGCGCACCAGCGTGCATGTCTGCGAATAATCCTCATGTTGAATGTTGTGAGCCAGTCCAGCCGGTTGCCAGACTCGGATGCCTGGACCCGTAAGAGAAGTGTCTGGAGGGTACGCTACGCTTGTCGATCCTTTGAAGTGCCAGCCGTAATTGCAGGCTTTCGCTGGGGAGATTCCTGGATGCAAGATCCAGTGCTTCCCCATCGTTTGAACGATTCCTGACGAGTCGTATCCAATCGACAGAAGCTCTTTCTCCACCTGCTTCGTTTGCTCGATCATGCGAGGCGTGCTGGACATCTGATTGTCGGGGGTCATCAGATGCGGAGTGCAAGTCCAGGACCTATTTGCCCAGAGAAGGTCTGCCACCATGCTGGTCAGCAGACTGCAATCCAGCAAATCCGCGATTTGCTGATGAAGAAATGCAGTACCTCCCCAGAACACACCATCCACGCTCATGCACGTGGCCATGATCTCCAGCTCCACCAACTGGCCGTCGACCATATAAGCCAAGGGCACAAATGTAAAAACAGCATCGCCATTTTTTACGGCATTCAAGAGATAATCGTTGCGCTCTTGACTCGGACCTGGAGGAAAATCATTGGCAGGGATCTGGCTCATGGCAACTCCAACCAAGGATACCTAGCAAATTTTGCTTTCCTATCAATTCAAAACGATGGTTCACCTTCAAAAAGGTATTGCAAAGGATGAGGAGGCAAGAACATTCCTTGCGCTTTTGCAAAGTTGGTCCAGAACCTGGCAGCGATCACCGACAAGACAAATTCTTCCGATCTTTCAACCATGACATTGGTCCCATAGATCAGAGGATCCAACTTGTTGCTGATCGACTGGCGAATGTACCAATCAATCCCATAGGTCGGCAAAAAAGGATTTGGATTTGTCAGAGACACTCTCTTTGTTTTTTCCAAATATTTGGGATACTTTCCCGTGATAGAAAAAACAAATTCTCTCTTGCCTGCGTCTCTAAGCTGGCTGTCTTGGTGTTCACTGAACAGACGCATGTACAATTCTCTCGTCCAATTATCGTAAGACTTCGTTCCAGGTTCATCCGAAGGCAACCCGATCCACCATGAGATATGTTGTCTCCAAGACTCTCCGTAACGTTCACGAAGAAATTGCTCAAATACCTTCAGTGCCTGAATGCCCAGCGGAGCTGTCGTGGCAACTTCTCGTTGAATTGATCGACACATGGTGGTTGGAGATGGATATGAATAGATTGTGAAAGTCCCGTTCCGGAACATCGGATCGTTGTCAATGTACAAGAATGCCGTGGGATTCTCTCCCAAGAAAAGAAACCACAATGTGCCATTGTATTTGCTGATGGGTCCGTCAATCTCAGGAAAATGAGAGCTTTTCATTGTAGACCGGAGAACGGTCTCCAGCATGGCGTTATCCAAAATGGATGCTAGATTTTGCCCGAAACTACCTGGAATGCTAAAATTCAAAGACAATTCCGACAGAGCTTCGTAAAGATTGGAATAGTCATCACGAATTACCATCCTTTTCTTCAATTCATTACAAATTCCAAGCACGACTGTCTCGACGTCCTCACCAGAATCAATTCTATTGGCCATCTCCAGGACATGTTCGACCACGAGAAATCGCCTATTTGACGCAGGACTTGCCTTCTCAATAGCTGCCAACATCTCTTTGATGTTGTCGTCACTAACTTGGTTTTTGCACAAGTAAACATAGGTTTTGGCCCCTGTTCGAAGGTCTTCAAGAAGCTTCTCAATGCGAGGATACGTGGTCATGTGCTCTCCCTGATGATATCCAGAAGTAGCGGTGTTGGTGTTCGATGGAAATGAGCTTCCAGCTTCCGAATCCACCACTCAATTGCAATCACAAATTTTATCTGCTTATGCACAAATAGCTCGGAGTTCCATAGGTCCAACAATTGCCGGGATATGTTTGACGGGAATGTTCGAGGATTTCCCACCGCAATGGTCAGCAAATTCTCCGAACATCGAGCCCTGGCACTATCGCGATCACTGTCGAACATCTTATCCATGAACGCTATGGCCCAGCGACCAACGATCTTCGTCCAAGAACCCGTCTCACTCAAGAGTTCTGGCAGAGTCTTGTCTCGTGGTTCTCCAAGAAACAGAACACGATCCATGAAGAACTGGAGCAACTCCAATTGCGATTTTTGTGGAACTTTGTTTCTCGCGACTTCGACTTGGATCTCTTTGCACAGAGATGCAATTAGACTCAGCAAATCTTCGCAAGTTGGACCATTTTCTCCGTATGCACTCATAACACCTTGGATAATCATGCCGGGATATTCTTGAAAATATAGAGCCAGAACTGGGTTCTTGTTCACAAATCGAACGCCGCGATTCAAGATCGTGTCCTTGAACAAAATTTCTGGTGGAGTGCACGCATCCATGAGAATCGCTTCAAATACGTTGGCATCGATCTTTTCTGATACGATCTTTCTTTTCATCAAATATGAAAGTATTTTCCCGATCTGATCCCAATTTTTCGCATTGTATTGAGATTCAAAAAGATCCATGGCCAAATTGTCACTGTACCCATATGCCTGAAAGTAAAAATACATCTTGCAGATGCTTTCTGCATCTTGCAGCAATCCTTGATTGCTGAGCAACAAGTCGAATTCTGCCGCAGAAATCGAACCTTCGATCTTGGCTCGGAACAGATGAGGATACCGATCTTGAGTTGTTGCTTGGCGCATTTCTAACATTCAACTTATCAATTGTTTCAGAAACAATGGACCTGGGTCTAGCTGCATTGCCTTGGCGGCCTTGGAGATAAATTCACTGCATAGCAAAGAGTGCGCGAAGATGTCGATCCCACCACTTGGCAAGAATTTCACACCGAAGAAATTTTGAGGAAGCAAGTGACTTTTCACGGGACTATCGTTTTCCTGCTTGCTCGTCCACTCCCCGCTAGATATCGAAGAAAAAAGCAAGATGGTGACTGCTGAAACTGCGCGAACGTAAGAAATAAATAGATCATTATCGTGGAATACGAAATTATTTGAGTCATTTGTCATAGACATTGAGTATTCGGTCACTATGGAGTCCCTCCACTCCATAATCTCTTGCTTCCACTTTTCGTCCTCAGCCTCTGACGATTGACAGCATTTTTTAATTGATGGAATCTTTGGAGCGGAACTACTCAGAGAACTTATCCTCAAACAAGAGTCCAAGTACTCCTGCAACAAATTGGCAGCGATCGGTCTGAATTCGGGGAATGTTGCACAACGATGGTGCAAGAAGGTCAAGATATCCTCCAATGAAAATGTATCGACCTTTCCTTTGTGTGATGTCTCCAATCGGTCATAAATTTCCCACAGATATTCCTCAAGATTTCTATCACGTTCCATGAAATAAATCGGCAATGCTGGGTTGTCAGAGAGCGGTATTCGAGTCAACCCAACCGCACCCGTGTCAAAGAGAAATTCTGGAGAAAAGCAAGGGTCTTTGAAAATCCAATTGCACACAGACGCAGCAACAGACCTCTCCCTTACATATCCTAGCCCAAACGATGTGCTAAAGAAATAGTCTGGGAAACCACTGGAATAAAGTGGGTTTATCATTTGCCTCAGTTCTTCCATCATGGATTCTGCCTTTGGATTAGAATACCCATGATCCTCAAATTCAATTAGCCACTTTGCAATACAATCAACCTGCAACAATATCTTGCCATTTTCAAACCATGGGCTCTCTGGATCTTTCGATACAAGATAAGTTTCTTCGAAGAAGAAGAATTCACGCTCATCCAAGATACCTCGATCCAAAGCTGACTTCATGTGCTGAAATTCTCCAACCATCATCAAGTCTTTCGCCGACTGTACTTCTTGTGGTCGGTTGACCTTTGGCTTTCTCGTCTTTGGCATGTCAAAAAAATACTAGATGAGCTTACGGAAAAGCAACTCATTTTTTGATGCAATCAACACGTCTGGATCCTCAGCAGATCGATTGTAGATCGACAAAATTAGATCATCTGGAGCATTCTTATTTTTCACAACGTTATGACGAACTCTGTAACTAGGTTCGATTGAAATATCTCCCATGTTTCGCAAAACATCTACTGGAGTACCCGTATTGGATGCCACTTCTTCTCTGACAAACCAATCTGGTTCTTGCTCTGGATCTGCCAATACTTGCAAAATCTTGGCGGGCGTAGACACATTTCGCGCCACCGATTGCCTTACCCTGCTGAATTCCTTGTAGCGCACGAAGAGTTGCGTAATCAATCCAACATCAGATGTTTTTTCAATCACACGTGCCACTACGAATACCATCTCGTCTCGTGGTTCAATGACTGAATAGATCTGGAAAATTGGAAGAACCTCTACCTTTTCGGGAAACATAATTGCCAATTTCAAGATGACATCCGTATTCAGCACACCTCCTATTTCAAGGCATATATTAGGGTTGTCTAGCAAAGCTTCGAGCACGTTCGTGTTCGAAGAGTTGCTCAATTCAAGCAATTGGCAAAAAGGCGTCGCTGAATCACGGGCTTTGGCGACCAGGGCATCTAGATCGGGGCTCATGTCAGGCCCCGCGCAGCGAGCGCTTCTTTGGATACTTGGAGCACGGACCCATCGGATTCGGTCTTCGGGTTGCCCAGGAGTCGAAGGGTATCCTCAGGCGTGTTCGGGTTCCACGCCACCGCTGCACGCACCCTCCACTCGGATTCGGTGGCCTCGTTGCCCAAGAGGCGAAGGAGGTCGAGGGGCGTGGTGGGGTTCCTCGCTACCGCTTGGCGCACCCTCCATGAGTCAGGCCCCCAGGAGCGCAACAGGGTCTCGATTACCCCCACGTCGGCCGTCCTTCGCACCACCTCCACCACCACCCACCTCATCGCCTTGTCGGGCTCGACGAGGGCGTGCAGAACGAACAGGGGATGCCCCGCCACCTCCTCGGGAAACTCCTTTGCCAACTTCTCCAACAAATCCGTGGTGAGCTTTCCGTCCTCGTCCGTGGGACAGACGTTCGGGTTGTCGAGCAACGCGCGGCGCACGTCGACCTCGGGGTGCTTTTGCAACTTCCCGAGTTGCTTGAACGAGGTCTTGGGATC
>JAKQFZ010001169.1 GCA_029558215.1 Candidatus Omnitrophota bacterium | reverse complement strand
CCGGCTGGGGAAGAGACTGAACTGGTGGCCGCCACCCTTCCTGCTCCACGTTCTTCACCTCCTCGCGTAACTGCATCACATGGCGCTCCATTCGTTCAATGCGTGGCTTGAGCTCACGCTCGGCGGCAAGATATTTGCGATATTTCTGAAAGTAGTTATCCATATTGCCTTGGCCTGATTTGGTCGAATCGAGTGGGATGGATAGTTGAGGGAGGACCTCATCAAAATAGTCCGTGACCTCAATGTGATCGTCTCCTTTTTTGATCTTGGATAGATTGGCCTTGATCAATTCTCCATATCGACCATAATTGCGATACGCTGTTGCTTTAGACAGGTCTCGTTGCCACGCCTCTAGTAATCGCAACTCCTTCTTGATTGCTTTCCTAAGAAAGCGGACGCGGGTTTCTTGAGCATGGGCGACCTCTTGTACCACTTCCCGACTCTGATAGAAGGCGTCGATCTCGGCAGAGATGGGGAACTGAGTTCCGAGCATTCCGGTGAATCGAGGGGGTGCTGGATCATGCTCTGAGCTGCGAGCGGTCGGTGGTGTATACAAGGCACCGATGATGTCCCGCTGCCGGGCAAGATCGCGGAGGACACGTCGTTCGCCATCGAGAACCAGCAGATTGGCACTCTTGCCGGTCAATTCACACACGATCGTGCCGGTTCCCTCCTTCCCCGTAACAGTCAGTTCAATGATGCGATCATTCGAGATCTGGCGAATATCGTCAATGTGCGCTCCCTGGAAGTGGGCTCGGAGAAATTGGCAGAATGGTGGAGGTGTCAAAGGGTTGACCTGAGCGCGTGTGGTGAGATGGAATCGAGCTGTGTTTGGCTCACAGGAGAGTAACAACCGATGCGTATGTCCGGGCACGCGAATGTCGAACACGAGGGTGCGAGCGCTAGGCTGGTACATCTTCTGGATCCAGCCACCACGGAGAGCAGGGGAGATTTCTTGAAGGACCTGTTCAAGATCCGACACATTCAGCATAGCGAGGACATTTCATCTGAGAATAATTTCTTGAAGAGCCACTGTACGATGTGCCGCATATTCAGGCAAGAGCCTGTCTACAAAGCGTAGTCACGTTTAGAGCCGCGCACCTTGCGACCGCGCTTTCATTGCGCTAGAGTCCGGACGACATTGTTCACGCCCGTATTCCTTCATGCGCCTGCTTGATGCTGAGCCACTCGTGGGATGGAGAAATGAGTTTCGCCTGTCTATGCGGCGGTTACTCACCGACCTTTGCCGAGAACTGCACGCCGAACACGCGGATCTGACCGGACGATTGTGTCTGCCGACCGGACTCTTTGAACGTCTCCGCTCTCAGTTCCCACTCGAGGCCTATTCCAACTGGAAAGTGGTCGGATGGATTGAGACGCTCAATGACCTCGTCTATTTCTTCGATGTGCTCAAACAGTGGAAGCTAGAACACAATCGGACAGATTTTACGGAACAGTTGTTCGACGAATGCCAAGAGAAGTTCTTTGAACACGGATACTTTGATGATCTCTTCCCGACGGGCAAGGCACGAGTCAGCGGGTTTGAAAAGCGGTTGTACGATCTGTGTCAGTCCTTGGCGGCGGAATTGACTCAAGAGTCTCTCTGGTTTGATCCAGCCCTATCGGTTACGTGGTGTCGACAGCGAAAGTGGACGCGGTGGTCGGTACAGGGAACCTTGAAGGACAATTTCGAGAAAGCCGAAGTCCAGGGAACTCTTGCCATGGGTGAGACCGGTGCCTGGTGTCAGTCGCCAAGCGACATGCGGCAGGCGCTGCGCCGATCGAAAGGTCACGTGAGTTTTCTTGTGGAGCCAAGCAGCATTTCAGTGCAGCTTGGAAGGAGGATTTTGCCGGTCTGGTCGAGGTGGGAAAGGCAAGAGCAATGGCAGTGGA
>JAKQFZ010001167.1 GCA_029558215.1 Candidatus Omnitrophota bacterium | reverse complement strand
CCCTTCGCCAGTGTCCACAACAAATTCGTGTTGAGCCTTCCCTCCTCGTCCGTGGGACAGACGTTCGGGTTGTCCAAGACGGCGCGTCGCACTTCCTCCTCGGGGTGTTCGACCAATTCCACCAAGCGCCAAAATGGCGTGTTGGGATCCCGCGCCTCCGCCACGAGGACCTCCAGCTCGGGAGCGACAGGATTGGCCTTCCAGGGGCTCGACGCGGCCATCCACACGAGTCCTCCCGCGACGGCGAGGCCCCCGACGATCCACGGCCAGATGGTGGCCTTCTTCGCGGGCGCTGGCGCTTCGACGGCTTCAGCGAGTTGGTACCTTGTGCCCGAAGCGTCGACGAACTCCATGCGCCCATCGTCTCACGTCAGGCCACGGGCAGGAAAGAGTGGGTCTTCTTTGATGATTCGCATCGCCCTAGGATCTAGAATTGCGTACTCTGTAAGGCCATCTGAAAAATAGCCATAAGTTCCAATCATTCCCCAAGTTTTCACCTTTTCCACAAGCCAATGTGGACCCATGATTTTCAACAGAGTGTCCAACGCGACGGATACATTCCAATGATCCTTGTTCGGGTGATTCACTGTCGACAACGCTTCCACCAAGAATGGATGTTCTGAGGCTTTGTCGTGGGCGTTGATCAGCAGCTTGTCGTTCACATGGAGCGAGACAGTATAAATGCTGGTGCCGGATTCATGCTTTCGATCACAGTACTTCTTGACGTCTTCCTCGATGGGAGAAAAGTATACCCCTGGGCCAATCGTCCCGCTCCTCTTGGTTGAGTTCAACCAATCAAATGATTGGATACCACTTGGACCACAGTGGAACAAGATGATGTCTCTGGCATCTTTTCGAGGGTTTTCTTGGAAAGATCGGTCTTCTTGTTGAGGTGGTTCGCTATTCATTGAGTCTTCGAGACTCTGCGATTCTCTCTTTGCAGCTCGGCGAACAGCCGGATGACGATCATTTCTCAACTCATTGAGAACGTCCAAGGGTACTTGGCGATTGAACGCGAGCGCTTCTCGCACAAAACTGCTTGGATCTTGCGACAAAAACCTCAAGAGATACGTCGGGGCATAGGGATTGTACGCGACTTTCCTGCGCACATTGATGTTCTCGTCTTGTGCCAACTTGCCCATCATGATCGCTGGAGTCCCAGGATTGGAAGCCACAGCACTTCTGACACGCCAATCGTCACTGTTCGCGAGTTGTCCCAAGCGTTCACTTTGCGTGTCCTCGCTACTCGCCTCGCTGATCAGATTCTCTTCTCGTTCCAAGTCATCGAGCATCGAATTCACTCGTGATTTGATTGCGTATTTTTTCTGGTTTTCTTGATAAAAGTAATAACCCGTACCGAGCACCAAGCCCACCATCCCAACGCTCAAGACCCACCAAAGCGCCGAGGTTTTATTCTCGCTGGAGGATGATTCTTGAAAGATGAGTTTGCTTGGCTCTTGCGAGCCATCGGACTCTTCATTCACCTCGAAGGTCATGCCATCTTCGCTCGTATACGTGGTCATGCCATCTGTCTATCATGTGATGTTGAGATGGTACACTGATTTTACAACCACAATCAAGACTGGTATTTGTGCATATGTGGATTATTTTGAGACCACTCTCCATCCCCCTCAAATCCTAGCGATTCCAATAGAGGGATCATGTGTGGATTGACAACCCAAACCCCAAACAGGTGAGGGTCAGGATCTTCGCTTGCTTCCTTCATCACCGTTTTTATCAAATTTTTTGCGATGCCACGGCGACGCCACTGGTCGTCTACTACGACACTGAATGTGTAGCTTCGGCATTCATATGTTGAATCATAGTGTTGGCCAAGGCTTGCTGCACCGATCACTTTGTTTTTGTAAAAGGCAATGGCTCTAATTTTCTCAATGCTTCCCATTCGAATGCCATTTCGGCGAAATAGATCTTCGGCGAGATCCAGGGCAACGTTGATATCCAAAGGAAGCTCGTAAGATGAATCATCATCCTCATTCACAACGAAGACTTCGTACATTTTGCGAGATGGATTCTCTTGGTATCTGTTCAAAAATTGTCTGGACAAAGGATGCTCTGAAAATGAGTTTTGGGTCGGATTTTTTTGAAATGAATTCGTTTCACGAATCGAACGGATAGCCCAGATCAAACTAGCAGAAGCAACAAGACTCACCCCGATCCAAGGCCAAACGATGGTCTTCTTGGCAGGTGCTTCCAATGTTTCTGTAAGTTGGTAAAGCGCGCCCGACTCATCTTCAAAATTCATACCATCAGTGTCTCACATAGCACTTATTACCGCCAGCGCGATATACGCTAGTCGCCATCTTTATTTTCAAATCAACCCCAGTCTAACAAAATGACGATCAAGCCCCCGCCTCGCTCGTAGCAGGCGGGGGAGTTGTCACATCGGCATCCGTCGAGTCATTCACCAAACATTCAAGGACATCCCTAGGTGTCTTTGGGTTCTTGGTTACAGCTTGACGTACCTTCAGCGAAGGTTCGATCTCTGGGTTAGCGAGGCAACGAAGGAGATCTTCTGGTATTCGAGCATTCGATGCAACTATCGCGCGAATATCCATCACGCGTTCAGTGGATTTGTTCCCCAACGTTCTCAAGATTTGATCGGTAGCCTTCGGGTTACGAGCCACGGCTGCGCGAACATACCAATTTTCCTCTGTCTTTTGATCGCCCAAGATGACCAAGAGATTGATTGGTGTACTGGGATTCATCGCTACTGTTTCTCGGACTTCCCATTTCGATTCTGTCTCCATTTTGCCCAACGTAGAAAGGACCTCGGGGGGCGTGTTCGGGTTCAACGCCACACCTTGGCGCACCAACCACGAGGATTCGGTGACCTCGTTTCCCAAGGATCGAAGGGTATCGAGGGGGGTGGTGGGGTTGCTCGCCACCGCTTGGCGCACGTACCCCGAGGATTCGGTGGTTTCGTTGCCCAAGGTGCGAAGGACGTCGGGGGGCGTGTTCGGGTTCCTCGCCACCGCTGCTCGCACCAGCCACTCCGATTCGGTGGTCTCGTTGCCCAAGAGTCGAAGGAGGTCGACGGGCGTGGTGGGGTTCTCCGCCACCGCTTCGCGCACGAACCACGAGTCAGGCCCCCAGGAACGCCACAGGGTCTCGATCAGGCCCACGTCGGCCGTCCTTCGCACCACCTTGATCACCACCCCAACCATCTCGTCGTCGGGCTCGACGAGGGCGTGGAGAACGAACAGAGGATGCGCCGCCACTTCCTCGGGAAATTCTTGGGCCAAATTCCACAACAAATCCGTGTTCAGCGTTCCGTATTCGTTCGTGGGAAGGACGTTCGGGTTATCCAAGACGGCACGTCGCACTTCGACCTCGGAATGCTCCACCAACGCCATCAAGCGTTCGAAGGGTGTGGCTGGATCGCGCACCTCCGTCACAAGGGCTTCCACCTCAGGATTCATCGGGTTCGGTTGCCT
>JAKQFZ010001153.1 GCA_029558215.1 Candidatus Omnitrophota bacterium | reverse complement strand
GTCTCAGCGCAACAACATCCAGAATCCATCTACGCTGGAACGAGGGAACACCGTATCATAATTTATGACGAAGCAACGTCCGACAAATCCGGACGCCCCGAAGTCGCCAATGGGGGCACCAATCAGAAGATCGCGGTACTTGTCCCCGTCAAAATTCCCGCACGCAACCGCCCAGCCGCATCGAGTGTCCGCGCCGCCTGTGATTTTCAGGGCGATCTCTGGTGACGACCCCGCGTACACGACGTGTCCTGTTTGCCAGTTTGAGTTTCCAGGGAGCAGGTAAACCGCCCCCTCCTGAGGGAGAGCCGGATCTGTGGAATGTGAAAAGGCGCCGATGATGAGATCCGAGGGGCCGGCATTATTGACTTGGCATACAGTCAAAGATTCCCCAAAGCCATCGTAGTCTGCCTCACCCAGAATCTTGACGTCTGGCTTGACGGAGGACATCGTGTACGATG
This sequence comes from Candidatus Omnitrophota bacterium, assembly GCA_029558215.1. GTDB lineage: Bacteria > Hinthialibacterota > Hinthialibacteria > JAKQFZ01 > JAKQFZ01 > JAKQFZ01. Next base: position 5,501 of record JAKQFZ010001153.1, on the reverse strand, counting down.
AGCCAGGTGTCCACGTTGTCCTGCCGTTCAACACATAGACTATGCCCGGATCTTCTTCTCTGGCTCGGTCGCTGTTTGCCTGAAAGATGAGATCGTCTATTCCGTCGCCATTCAAATCGCCGCTCGTCACCGCCTGACCCACTGCGTCCTTGTCACTTGTCCCCCAGAAAGTGAGATCGGGATTCTGCGAAGCAAGGTTGATTGTTCGTGTGGTGTTGCCCCCGAAAACAACGGCGATTCTGCCGCGGAGAAAGTTGACGAATGTCGGCGCTGCGAACGAGATGCCGAGGATCATGTCCTGTCTGCCATCGCCGTTTATGTCTCCCGCCCCCACGCATTCGCCTATGCCATCATAGGAGAATGCGTTGTACACCTTTATCTGGACCCTTGAAGATGAAGCAACATCTATTACCGTTCCCGCTGGATCGGAACCTCCAGTGATGGCGTATGCGGCACCCTTCCCGCTCCAGCCATAGTCGGCAACCGCGAACAAGTCGGCATATCCGTCACTGTTGAACAGTCCGGTTGACAGCGAAACGCCAAAGCCATCTCCCGCCGCAACGCCAACGACTCTCACATGCGGACTCTGTGTTGACAGATCGATCACGCTTCCCGACGTGAACGTTCCTCCATAGAAGACATACACCACGCCGCAACTGCTTCGCCCGCCGTAGTCCGCTCCCGGCGATCCAATGATCACGTCGTCAACTCCATCGCCGTTCCAATCGCCAATGGCTAAGGCTGATCCGAAATCGTCGTAGTCCTTTGTCCCGACAAATGTCACATCCGCAGCCTGAGTGGCAAGACTGATTCTGTCCGAGTGGGCTTGGGATGACAAGAACAGGTAGGCCTTTCCGATTCCGCCTGACAGGGTTCCCAGAAGCCAGTCGTCCCGTCCGTCATTGTCCACATCGCCTGCCGCAACAGCGAAACCCAACCGCTGAGAATCGGTCGCTCCATAGATAACAGTATTGCTCCTCTCCGAAGCGTTGAAAGCTTCCGCAGAGCTACAGAGGACTGCGATCTGAATCGTCGCCATCAAGCAGACTATCAGCGCAACTCGAATACCGGCTCGGGGATGACGAGTCCGACGCCAGCACTCGGACAACCGCGGCTTCACAGCCACACCATCATGGGATGCGAGATTCCCTGAGAAGACTGAGATGGGAACTGTCATGTTCATGGCCTCCTTGCACCTTTTTCAGGACAACACAGCATTCCGTCAAAGAGTACCGATGTCAACCTCTCCAAAAGGAACCCCCGGAGATTGAGTGAAACCTAACAGTTCCAGAGCATTCGGTCAAATGGCGGCAGGGATGCCGAGTATCACCTCAGTTACACAATGGCGGAGCCTGGCACTCCGAACGACTGAGGCTTGGGGAAAAAGTGAGGAATCTTGCAGATGCTTCGGTAGCAAGGCTCTGCGCGCTGCCGAAGCAGGGCGTGCGAGTGACGGGGCTTCGGCAGCGTTGCAACCGAAGCATGCAGAAAATCCCCCCTGCCCCTTACCGAAGGGGGATAAGAGCGGTTCTGCCCCCCTTAACAAGGGGGGATCAAGGGGGGATTTTTGGGAGAGCATGCAGAAGCGTCTGTAAGAGTGGGCATAGCCCACACGCGTGCAGGTGCTGGTCTGCGCAGAAGGACTCGTTGGAGATAGTCTTCTTTGTCTTCTGTCTGATATTTCAGACTGAGAAATCAGACATTTCGAGGGCAACTCCTTTCCTCTGTCATTTCCCTATCCGACACAACATATTGAGTGGCAATGAGTTAAGTGAATCTGCACGCCTCACTACAGAGTTGGCCTGTCTATTGCTGTATGTATTTCCATCTCGTTTCGATTTTACAGGCAACTTCGGGAGAGAGTTCAATGGAAGTTCTTCACTGGGGACACAACTATGAGACTTTCTCAAATTGTCTGAAGAAGCATCCTGATGGCAAGACTCTGCTCATTGAAACGGAGCATCTGACCGGCCTTGCTGCACTTCAGAATGCTCTTGCAGTGCATCGAGCACACTTGCGTCTTGTAGTGCTGGCACCGCTGACGTCGGATGAACTGACTTTACTGTTGGATCTGGGTCTCTTTCTCAGTGGTCTTGCAGTCATCGTCGTTCTTCCGCCAGGGGATGGTGAGATGCACAATAAAGTACATCGGCTCCACCCGAGGTTTGTCGCATCAGGACAAAACGCTTGGGACGATGCGGTCTCTGTTGCGGTGAACATTTTGAGAAAATCCGAGAGCCGTGTATCAACCTAGAGGGAAGCGAGCCGCTCCAAAGGGTTTGAGGAGTTCATTCCTGGAAATAACGAAGGGAGGTAGGAGGCAGGGAAGAGATAAGGTTGGGAGCACAGTGGAAGACTTGGTTTGAATGCTTAAGGAATAAGGAGTCGAAGAAAATGTTCAAAGATATGAAAGTGGGAACGAAAATCGTATTGGGATTTGTATTGCTAATCTTGATTGCGGTCGCATTGGGTGGTCTTGCGGTTGTCAATATGCTGTCTGTCAAGACGACTGCCACCGACCTGGCCCATGAGAAAGTGCCTGCTGTCGGTCTGGCGAACAACGTAGAACGCTGGTCTCTTAACACGATGTACGAGGCCAGAGGATATGGGTACACGGAGGAAACAGATTATCTCGATAAGGCACGGAAGAACCTCGCAGAAGTGAAGAAATACCTGACCGACGCCAAGGAGCATGCAAAGAAGTACGATCTCAAAGTGCTTGCTGAGAACGCCGACAAAGCGGAGAAAGCAGCTCTGGAATATGAAGGCTTGCTGAACCAGACGGTGGAAGTGACCGATGCCCTGCAGAAGGAAAAGGCCGCTTCTTTGGTGGCCGCAGAGCATTACATGAAATTCTGCGACGAGTTCTTGGTGGGACAGATGGCGTCACTGGACAAGGAAATCCAGGAAGCCTTGCAGACGAGCGCGAGCTCCGAGGTCGGCGTCCAGTCAACCATCACTGCAGAGAAACTTAAAGAACGAGTGACCAAAACGGTACTCTGCAACAAGGTTATTGACTTGGGCAACTGGATTCGAATTGGCACTTGGCAGGCCATCGCGACACGCGATCCCGAACTTTTTGTTCAGACGGAGAAGATTTTTGAACAAGTGAACAAGACCTTGGACGATCTGAAGGCAATCACCGTTCAGGAAGTCAACCTGAAGCAGATCGAAGAGTGCCGAGCGGCAGGCAAAGAATACGAAGGCTGTATGGATCGGTTCTTGAGCAACTGGCTCTCCCGCGAGGACATAGCCAAGAAACGCCTTGCCGCTGCGACAACCGTTCTCGAAGCGGCACAAGCCACGTCCGAGTTTAACATGGAAGAGACGGAGAAGGCGACAGAACACGCCGCGGAAGCACTGGGAATGGCCTCCACTGTGATGATCATTGGGCTGAGCGTGGGGACTGTGGTGGGAATCCTGCTTGCGTTCTTCATCACACGTTCAATCACAGGACCGCTTCGACGAGTTATTGATGGTTTGAATGCCGGAGCGGAGCAGACGGCATCGGCCGCGGGACAGGTTTCCCAGTCCAGCCAGCAGATGGCGGAAGGTGCCAGCGAACAGGCATCCAGTCTCGAGGAGACCTCTTCTTCACTCGAAGAACTGACCTCGATGACCAAACAGAACGCCGACAACGCCAATCAGGCAAAGAGTCTGGCGGGCAATGCCAACACGAGCGCTCAGAAGGGCGCCGAGGCGATGACGAAAATGAGCACTGCCATTGCCGACATCAAGAAATCAGCGGACGAAACGGCAAAGATCGTCAAGACCATTGATGAGATTGCTTTCCAGACCAACCTGCTTGCGCTCAATGCTGCAGTTGAGGCTGCACGTGCGGGTGATGCGGGCAAAGGCTTTGCAGTGGTCGCGGAAGAGGTTCGAAACCTTGCACAGCGTAGCGCCGAAGCGGCAAAGAATACTGCTCTCATGATCGAAGGGTCGGTCAAGAATGCTGAAAATGGTGTGCAGATCAGTCAGGAAGTGGCCAATGCGCTTGCCGAGATTGCAGAAGTTGCCGGCAAGGTGACCTCGCTTGTCACAGAGGTCGCCGCGGCGAGCAATGAACAGACACAGGGACTGAATCAGATCAACACAGCAGTGGCACAGATGGATCAGGTGACGCAAGCCAATGCCGCCAATGCTGAGGAATCGGCTTCGGCGTCCGAAGAGTTGAACGCTCAGGCTGCGGAGATGAAACGCATGGTTCAGGACCTTGTGGCCATGGTGGGTGGTGCCGGTTCCGCGGGCGCAGGTACGGTTCAGCACCATGTCGCCGCAGCGCGGCCTCACATGCCGGTGAAACACCTTGCTCTTCATAAGGCTGTTGCACCACAGCACAAAGCGGCCTTGCCTGTGAAACACACCGAGGTCAAGCCAGAACAGGTCATCCCGCTGGATGACGAAGACATGAAAGACTTCTAGACACGAATGCGTTGAAATTGAGTGGGCTTGCGTCATTCTGACGCAAGCCCACTTCTCTTTGTGAACTGGCTCAGTTACAAAGAGGGTGGATGTATGCTTCGGTTGCAGAGGCTCTGCGACGCTGCCGAAGCGGGACTAGCCAGACAGCAGGCTTCGGTAGCGTCGCTCCGAAGACTCCGCTTTGCTTCCGAAGTATATCCTGGCTGTAGCGCCAGCGTAACTGAGCTGATACCTCTTCGTGAGCGTTTGCGATTGCTTTCCGATTGGCGATTCGGATATCATCTTCTCAGGTCTCTGGAGTGATCGCATCAGAGGGTGTGGCCAGGCCCATCCCGGTGAACGCTTTCTTGATGCGTGAACGGAATTCCTTTGGAGTCAGGTTTCGTAGAATCTGTGAGGGTATAGTACAAAGTACATGCGGCGTTTGATTGCGTTAATCTTCTTGGTTGCTTCGATTGCGATCTTTTCAAGTGAGAACGCCTATGGTCACATCTGGGGTGTCTTTCTTGTTGTCGCCGCAGCGATCGGAATTGCTCCAGACATTGGTGACTACCTCGGTGCCACCAGTGGAGCCTTGTTCATGGGTCACGCGAACCCTCTGGGATCAGACTACAGTCTCGCGCGTCATGCCTTGAAACGAGGCGACTTCGAATCAGCATTGAAGGCTTTCCGAAGCTATGCGGATGCGGACAATTCCGATCAGCGGGTGCGTTTCGAGATTGCGATGCTCTACCAACAGCAACTTCAAGAGGACAGTATTGCCCATTATTGGTTTGATAAGGTCATCGCCTTTCGGCGCAACAACGAAATGGAAGCCATCGCCTACATGGAAAGCCTTCGGATTCTGTGCGCCAGAGGAGAGGCGGAACATGCCGAGCAGCTCTACCTCAGAATGTGTGAGGAATTTCCAAACCATCCGGTAACACGGGCAGCACGGGGAATGCTTGAGGAGTGCTCGAGCCGTAGTCCTGTCACCTGCTAGAGTGCGCTCCGTCCCTCAAGGAATTTTCTGCAGCATGGGCACCAGATGCTTCTTTGCCAGTCCCGCACCCGAGATTCGGACTTCCCATTGATCC
>JAKQFZ010001219.1 GCA_029558215.1 Candidatus Omnitrophota bacterium | reverse complement strand
CTTTGCCCAGTCCTGTGCGGGGCCTGCTCGCGAGAGAAACAGCCTCGTCCGAAGTCTGCTTTCCTAGGAGAAGAGACAAGCAGAGAAGTGCCCTTCGCTGATCAGCCGCAGTTGGGGAACCTCACTCGAGCAACAAGCCTGTGCTTTCGGACACCGTGGGTGGAAGGCGCAGCCCGTTGGCAAGTCGGATGGATCGGCGACTTCTCCGGGCAGAATGATTCGTTTGCCTCTGGCGCGGCGGTCAATCTGGGGAAGGGCGCTCATGAGTGCCTCTGTGTAGGGATGAAGTGGATGCGAAAACAGCTCTGTTGTTTCCGCAAACTCCACAATTCGCCCCGCATACATGACGCCTATCCGCCGTGAAATGTTCTCAACGACAGAAAGATCATGGGCGATAAACAGATAGGCGATTCCGAACTCTCGCTGGAGGTGCTTGAGCAAATTGATGATCTGCGCCTGTACCGATACATCAAGGGCTGAGACGGGTTCATCACAGACAATCAATCTTGGGTTAAGCGCCAGCGCGCGGGCGATCCCGATGCGCTGACGCTGGCCACCGCTGAACGCATGTGGATAACGGTTGAGGAATTCAACGTTCAGACCCACGGCGTGGACCAGCCAGCGCACGCGATCCTCGACTTCATCTCTGGCTTTTGCGCCATGTGCCCTGAGAGGCTCGGCGATGATATCGCGCAGTGTCATACGCGGATTCAACGATGAGTAGGGATCCTGGAAAATAAGCTGGATGTGTTTTCGAAACTGCCGCAGAGGTTCACCGTGAATGGTGGACAAATCAATTTGTTGATCGCCAAGTGTGAAATACATTTCTCCTGCAGTTCGCTCCAGAAGACGCAAGACCATTCTGCCTGTGGTGGTCTTGCCACAGCCGCTCTCACCGACCAAACCCAGTGTTTCCCCCTCATCAATGGAGAATGAGACCCCATCCACCGCCTTGATTATCCCTCGTGCGCGTTTGAATGTTCCTGCCTTTACGGGAAAGTGTTTCGTCAGTCCCTTGACTTCCAGAAGGGGAGAACTCATGACATACCCCCCAGTACTTCTTTGTTGCGGCGCGGCTTCTCGGCTGAATAGAGATGGCATGCTACGAAATGTTCAGGTGCAATCTGAATTGCTTCGGGGGCTGCATCTCGGTCGCAGACGCCAGGGATAAGTCTGTCGCACCTCGGATGGAATGGACATCCACGAACGGTCTCGAAAGGATGGGGGACACGCCCTTGAATTGAAGGCAAGTCTTCGTCACGATCTCGGCCAATTCGTGGCACCGATGCCAGCAGGCCTCGTGTGTAGGGGTGATGTGGGTTGCCGAACAGGATTTCAGAAGGTGCTGTTTCAACAATCCTGCCGAGATACATGACGGCAACTCTGTCCGCAGTTTCCGCGATGACTCCCAAGTCGTGTGTGATCATGATGATGGACATTCCCAACTGTCGCTGAAACTGTTTGAGCAGTTCGAGAATCTGTGCCTGAATGGTGACGTCCAGCGCAGTGGTGGGCTCGTCGGCGATAAGCAGTCTCGGACGGCAGGAAAGAGCCATTGCAATTACACAACGCTGCCTCAGGCCTCCCGACAGCTCATGAGGATAGGAGTTCAGTCTCTTGTCCGACATCGGAACACCGACTTCTCGAAGCACTTGAACTGCACGTCTCCGCGCCTCAGAACGGCCGACATTCTGATGCAGCAGAATGGCTTCCATAATCTGACTGCCGACTGTGTGAACAGGTGACAACGATGTCATCGGTTCCTGGAAAACCATCGAGACGTCCGAACCTCGGATCCTTCGGATCTCATCCCCTTTCGGATCGAGAGTCGCAAGATCAAGCGAATCAGAATGGGAGTCGCGTGACGCGAGTTGTATTTGGCCGGCGGCGATCTTCGCCCGCGGAGGAAGTATCTGAAGGATTGCCCGTGCCGTGATGCTCTTGCCACAGCCACTCTCGCCGACCAAACCAAGCACCTCGCCTCTGTTGATAGTTATGTTGACGCCATTGACAGCCTTCACGGTTCCTTCTCGGAGGGACAGTTCGATGTGAAGATTGTGGACTCTCAAGAGTTCGCTCAACGCGGTTCCTCTAGTTTCTATAGGGATCGGCCGCATCTCTGAGACCATCTCCCATGAAGTTGAACACCAGCACGGTGACAATGACAAAGAAGACAGGAGCCATGAGCCACGGATACAGTGCAATGGCACGGATATTCTGGGCATCCTGAAGCAGAACGCCCCAACTGATCGTGGGTGGCCGCAGTCCGAGACGCAAAAAACTCAAGGACGTTTCGGCAAGGATCATCTCAGGAATTGCCAATGTCACAGTGACGATCAAGTGACTCGTGAAACCCGGAACGAGATGCCGTAGAAGAATCGAGGTTTCTTTGACACCCGCAACTCGTGCGGCTACGGCGTAGTCTTCCTCACGCAGTGCCAGAATCTTCCCGCGAACGACTCGCGCCAGCCCCGTCCAGCCGATAAGTGCGATGATGAGCGTCATGCAGAAATAGACCTGCACGGGTGACCATGTTGCGGGAACTGCTGCGGACAAAGCCAGCCAAAGTGGGATGGTGGGAAATGAACGCAGAATCTCGATAAGTCGCTGGATGCATGTGTCTATGAGGCCTCCGTAGTAGCCGGAGATGCCTCCGATGAGTATTCCCAGCACCAGCGTCATGGTGACACCGACGAGCCCGATCGAAAGGGAGATGCGGCTCCCGTAGAGGATCCGACTGAGAAGACACCGCCCAAGTCGGTCGGTGCCCAGGGGATAGAGCCTCTCTCCATTGTCGAGACCGAGAAGGTGTCTTCGGAAACGGACCATCCCCCACAACCGATAGGGATCGCCTTGGGGCAGAACTCTGATTGTAAGGGGCTGCGACGTGTCATCTGTATAGTCTTTGACAAGCGTTTCGGGATCGGTATGGGGAGTTCTGGGATAGACGAAAGGTCGGTGGAGTCCTCCCTCATGGATCAGATGAATTCGATGGGGTGGTGCGTAACTGTTTGTTGCGTCTCGCTTGTAGGGATCGTTTGGGGAAAGAAACTCACAGAAGAGTGCGGTCAGGTAAAGACAGAGGATGATCACCAGTGCGCAGACGGCGAGGCGGTGTTCGAGAAACTTCCACGTCATGAGTCGCCACTGCGAGGCAGTGTAGAACTCGGCTTCCCGCATTGTTGCGGTGGGTTGTGGTGTTTCCGTCTGGCTCAATGCTTCAGCCTTTCAAAACGAATTCTCGGATCCACCAAGACCAGCAGAATGTCCGAAATTAGAGTTCCAATGACGGTCAATGCGCTGAGCATCATGACAAAAGTCCCGGCCAGATACATGTCTTGCTCCAACAGTGCCGAGAGCATCAGCGGGCCGGTCGTGGGAAGACTGAGAACCATGGATACGATGACAGAGCCGGAAACCAGGTAGGGAAGCATCCAGCCGATGGTGCTGACCATTGGGTTAATTGCCAGCCGTACCGGATACTTGAGAAGCAGTTTCCATTCAGGCAGCCCCTTGGCTCGTGCGGTTTCCACATAGGCCATCTGAAGCTGATCCAGCAAGTTTGCACGTATAGTTCGAATTGTGCCGGCGGTTCCAGCGAGAGAGAGAATCACAACGGGCACCCAGACGTGTTTGAGCAGATCAAACCATTTTGCCAGTGACCAAGGGGCGTCGAGCATGTCATCGGAGAAAAGTCCGCCGACGCTGGTGCCAAACCACGAATAGGAAGCGTATTGCAGCACAAGTGCCAGAAGAAAAGGAGGTGTCGCAAGTCCGATGAAACCGAGAAGAGTGAAGAGGTAGTCCCCAAAAGTGTACTGATGCGTTGCCGAGTAGATTCCGATGGGAATGGCGATCATGTAGGTGAGCAGTATCGAAAGCAGCGCGATGATGAATGTCAGCCCGAGCCGCTCCCAGATCAGCTCCCGAACGGGCTTGTTCATGGAGAACGACTGACCAAAGTCTCCTCTGAGAACACCGCTCATCCACTTCAGATACTGCATCGGCAGAGGCTGATCAAGACCGTAACGTGCTCTGAGGCTTGCCACGAGCGCTTCGTCTGCATCCTCACCGGTTTGGGCAAGATTGGCGATGTAGGTGGTCAAGTAATCCCCTGGGGGGAGTTGAATTATGGTGAA
>JAKQFZ010001140.1 GCA_029558215.1 Candidatus Omnitrophota bacterium | reverse complement strand
TTGTTCGGGATCACAACACTGCTGAACGTCGTGACCTTCTCCTGCCATTCCGAACTTTGGGACAAAAACTCCATCGGCTTAGTCTGGAACGCCCCACCGTTGTTTCGCAACGTCCAAAGCAGCCTCAACCCGTCTTCGTTCGACAGGCACGATGCCAATGCAGAAAGGCTATACGTGTCCCCCGTCGTCAGTTTCTGGCTGTTAGGTGGCGTCGTCGAGAGAATGTCTATTGCGTAACTTATCGTCAGCGTGGTTCCCTCAAATGCATTCGACACCCCGGTCAACGAATCGCTGCTGTCGTACTCCTCAACATACAAATGGTATGTCGTGTTGGGAAGCAGTCCTTCCACAAGCGACTGACTTGTGCCTGATTCAATGGCGTCTGAACCATTAAATTCCGTCAAGAGCGCATTGCCATTCGTTGAGAAGCGAACTCTGGAATAGGCCACTCCACTCGGACTCGCATCCCAACCGACAAGCAACTTTGTCGGATGCTGTTCCAAGATACGGCCATTCGAGATACCCGAATCCCTCGACACCGACAGACTGTAGTTGGTTCCTGTCCCGATATCACCCGCATCAAACGAGTTCACTAGCACGTAGTACCACTTCGGTCCCGACAAGAGCACCGTCGCACTCTCCCCTTCACCATAGGCACCCGAATCCTTCGGAAATGTCGGCAATGATGTCTCAAGATCATCTTCGGAGTACAAATCGAGCACTGCGTCACACGTCGCACCACAGTTGGACACTCGGATCGTGTACCCTTCCGCCACGGACTCCCTCACAAAGAACTTCGCCCAGTCCGGATCCCCGGTTTGGTGGAAGTTGTGCTGCGGTCCTGTCCAGCCTGAAACGAGGAGACTCGCCTGCTCGGGTGTGTCGTCCACCTCATAGTCATCGGCATCCGGATGCAAAATCGTCGCAAACTTCGGATTGCTGATCTTCTCCTGCGTCGCTCCGTCCGGATAGGACGCATAGACAGCAACGGTATAGGAACCGTCGGATGCAGGAACGGCAATGTTGCCTGACCATGACCATAGTTCTATCCCATCACGCACAAAGTCAAACTCCGGAAGCGTCGTCAGCGGCTCCGTCACAGAACCTACACCCGACGCGATAACCTGCGCAAAGACTCTCGACGGCTCCACGCCCTCCATCAGATCCGCACTGAATCCAACGGCACTGCCCCCGGGTGCGTGGACTTTTGCAGGAACTACGTTCAGCACAAACGGCAAGTCCGACGCCTCACCGCCTGCATAAGCGTACCTTCTTCCCAGGAAGAGCGTCTGTGCAAAAGTGCCATCGGTCTTCTTGTTGTAGATGCCGTCACCGTTGTCATCCAACTGTGGCTCGATGCCACCCTTCAGAAACGTTGTCAGGAAGTTCAGTCCCGAATTGAATCCATTGCGGAGATGATTCCCCTGATATGCAGACGCCAGAATCTTCTGGCTGAAACTCACCGCCTGCCCCGACTTGGAGAAAAGTGCCGAGTCCGTACTGCGACCTGATGTCATCAGTACCCGTTTTTGTGCCCCAGTCGCCTTGCAGGTGGAAAGGAATGAGCCGGAATATGGGCAGTCCACCACAAGGATGACAGTTCCCGTCACAGAACGCACTTGGTAGGCATCGAGTTTCAAATCCAGATCTGAAGCACTGAGATAGTCTCCAGAGGCCATCTCGATGGAACCCGTCCCTGTGCTGTCTCCTATCAGATGCACATACAGTCTGCCGATGTCCGACCCGACCGCATCAATGGCGTTCAGGACTGCTGCAGCACTCGGATAGCCATCACTCTCAGAGTGGATGAATGGGTTGATGTAATACTCAATCCATTCGGGATGATGAACTCCGCCTGAGTCCTGAAATCGGTCGAGATAAACGCTGTACGCATACGGTCCCAACTTGCTGAATGATTCATAGAGATCGGCGTTTGGGGTATTGTCCACTGCCAGAATCGCTCGAATGGGCGTTGTGTCAGTATCCGTCCCTGCCGACACTGTGATGCGGCTGTACACTGGGTTGGAGCGGCGTTCATAGGGCATTCTTGCGGTGAAAGAAATGACATTTTGTCCCGTCGAAGCGAATGTGTCCGTTGTGGTCGCATACCACAATCGTGTGTCCGTGCCGCTATTGACCAGCGCAACATGGGGAAGATTCGTCACGGCGTCTCCGGAAATGGTGCTTGGTGC
>JAKQFZ010001127.1 GCA_029558215.1 Candidatus Omnitrophota bacterium | reverse complement strand
CCTGGCGGTGGAGTGCTTGTGCGTTTGAACGGGCAGTAAACTATTCATCTACGGAGAGGCGTATCGCCTCATCCTATGAACCGCTTGAATACAGGAGATCATGACAGATGAAGAAGTCCGAAAAGACAAAACCCAAAGTCAAAAAGGGCACAGAAAGAGTTCAGTGCCACTTTATCTCTAATACGCACTGGGATCGCGAATGGCGGTATTCCTCGCAACGCACCCGCCATATGCTGGTGTATATGCTTGACATGCTTTTCGATCTCTTTGAGAAAAGCCCCGATTTCAAGTCGTTCCACATGGACTCTCAGACACTTCCCATTCAGGACTATCTTGAAGCGCGTCCGGGAATGAGGGAAACGGTTCGCAAGTACGTGTCTGAAGGCCGCCTGTTCATTGGTCCCTGGTTCTGCCTGCCCGATGAGTTCTGTGTCGGCGCAGAATCCGTGATTCGCAATCTTCTTCTGGGACACAAAATCGCCAATGATCTCGGAAACGTCAGCAAGACAGGCTATTCCCCGTTTTCCTGGGGACAACTGTCCCAGATGCCCCAAATCTACAAGGGCTTCGGTATTGACATCGCCATGTTCTACCGTGGGATCAATACCTTGGAAGCGCCAAAGTCTGAGTTCCTCTGGGAGGGCGCTGACGGAACTCGAATCATCGGGTCAAGACTGGGCATCCGCCCGAGATACAACATCTGGTATGTTGTCCAACGCCCCGTTTACTGGAATCTGACCAACGTGGACTACCGGTTGATGTCCTGGAAGAACGGACACGGCCCGTTTCGGTTCATTGACGAGGACAAGTATGAACTGGACTATCAGTATGTTCATCCGGAGTTCCGCTACCACAAGCAACACATTGCCAAATATGCCCAGCAGGCAATCGAAGAACAGAACAACGACTGGACTCAGCCCCATCGTTTCTGGTCGGCAGGCCACGACTCGTCCTGCCCTGACATTCGCGAAGTGGATATGATTGCGCACTGTCGCGAGGCGCTCAAGGACTTTGCAGACGTCTTCCACAGCACCGTCACGGCACTTCAGGATGGGATTCGAGCAAGCGCAAAACCAAACTGGCCATTGATCAAGGGTGAGATGCGCC
>JAKQFZ010001093.1 GCA_029558215.1 Candidatus Omnitrophota bacterium | reverse complement strand
GGATCACCTTCTCCTGCCCCCCTTACCAAGGGGGGATCACCTTCTCCTGCCCCCCTTAACAAGGGGGGATCAAGGGGGGATTCCTCTCCCGTCCCCTTTCCCCAAAAAGCCTCAGAGCGCAAACGTCCTCTCTTTTCCCTGAGAAATAGCAGCCCCGAGACCAGAAACCAGGCGATGATCAGCGACGCATTGAACTTGGTCGTCATTGCCAATCCCCAGACCACGCCAAGGAGCGCAATTCTCCCGAGTCCTGGTTTCTCAATGATTCTGAGAAAGGCGAACAAACACAACAGCCACAACAAGGCCCCCGGAAGATCGTTCTTGACAAGAGCAGCGTTGGAGAGCCCGAGAGGATCTGTCGAGAAGACCACCACGGCAATCAGTGCGCCGATATGACCGTACAGCCTCCTTGCCCAAAACCAGATCAGTGCGCCGGTGGCAAGCCATGTCAGACTGACCATCAATCGCCCAAGAAAGACCATTTGCTCCGGATTGTTCCCCATGTCGTACAGGAGCATCTTCCCCATCTTGAAAGCATCTACATTCGGCTGGGGGACGTTGTGTTCTGGAACGTCCTTGCCTTGAAGCCACAGGGGCAGAGCCGACAAGACCAGAGGCACAGGGGGATCGGTCTCGGCGTACCAGGCAGCTGCAGTGAGCCAGGCAAGACCGTTGACCAGGTTGAATGGTTCATCGAATGTCGGTGAGAAATGAAGGCTGCTCCAGAGTGCAAGTGCCCAAAAAACAGTGAGAAAGAGCACAGCGCAGGCAGTGATCCAGGAAGACGTTCTCTTGAGGAGCCAAGGCTTCATGGGCGTAAGTTAGCGGGAGCCTGTGTTGGCGTCAATCGGTGACACGTTGAGGGTGAGTTCACTGGGTTCTTTGCAGGCTCCCTGCCGAGAAAACCGCGATTGCGTCCCGCGGAGAGCCGGTCTGATGCCGTCGGTTTAGTTTTCCTGAGATGAGCCGAAAAGTATAATTGACAGCCACGCGGTAAATGTGGCATGATATACAGTTGTAAAGTTGAGTCATCATTCCGTTGAGGAGGTGAG
>JAKQFZ010001055.1 GCA_029558215.1 Candidatus Omnitrophota bacterium | reverse complement strand
GCGGGCTGTGCCCGCGTCCACGCCTTGGGAACCGATGTCATCCTCTGCGCCGAAGGAACATCTTACCGGCAAGATGTTCGATGACGTGACGGGTCTCTACTACTTCCACGCCCGCTGGTACGACCCGGAAGTGGGGAGGTTTGTGAGCAGGGATCCGCTTATCGCATTGGATGATCATACTTTTTCAGGAAATGACCCTGCAAACACAACGGATAGCACGGGATTGATATGTGAAGTGTACACATACCGAACGATCGCAGAGCAAGCCTATAGTGGTTGCTGGTTGTTTCCAGGGATTACCATCGATCAGGGGCACGAATGGATAGAGTACGCGGGCAAATATTCCTCCGTTGGTTTTTGGCCAAACCGAAATTGGTCTGTGTTGCGCAATGACCCTGGACAGATATACGGCTGGCCGAAAGACTATAAATGGGATACTAAGCAAAGGAATCGTGGAAAAATGAGGTGGGGCACAGCCGAAGGACAGCCCTGCAAATGCGTAACGTGCGATCAGATCAATTCTTGCCTGGATGCGGTTCCGAATCCAGGCTGGCGGAGTTGCGACATCCGCAATAATTGTCGGAGGTTTGTAAAATGGGCGTTGAAAGGGTGCTGTCTATCAAAATCAAACCAGTGACTTTATATCTGAACAGTTATGTCTATCGGATTCTAATGGTGGCTTGTAATGCCGTATTGCTTCTCGGTTGCAGGCACACTGAGTCGGTTGACTATGCTGAATTTGCGCAGGCGCCAGGAGTAATTCAAGTGGGCAAGCATTATCTAGTAGTAAATGGGTATACGAAGCGTTCTGACCAGAGCGTTTGGATCAACGACTTTCGGCTGTGCGAGACGACCCTGTATCTTTCCGGATCGAAGAGCTGCAAAGAGAAACCTCATTTGATAGTGCTACCCTTTTCCACGGAGCGGACATGGATCGAGAAAGCAGTGTGGTTGGACAGGGATGGGCGAGAAACAGAAATCAGCGTTTTTAGGTGCCGTGCAGAGTGACGCCACTCTACATTGTCCGAATTTTGTAAGGACTGTTTTTGAAAGTCAAGTTATTTGTTGCTTCCTGTGGTAGCAAAGCAATAATGTCCCCTCTAACAGCCATGCAATAATGTCCCCTATGAAACAAGGAGAACTATTGCAGGTGAATCGAGAGAGAATCGAAAGGGTGCGGTTGATGGAGCAAGTGGTCCAAGGCGAGAGGACGCTGAAGGAGGTAGCGGTTGATCTGAATCTGAGTCGAGTAGGGTGGAACGAGTCTTCGAGTTCCACCGTTCCTGATGTCTTCAACGGTCGGACGGTTTCAACCAATGACCCAGGTTGACGGGAACGCAAGCGCGGAGTACAGTTACTTCTACAATGACTTGGGGCAGTTGGAGGCGATTCAGTATGGCGCGGTGAGGAGTCCTCTTGAGATTACCTACGCCTACGACGCCAACGGGAATTTGATCGAGAAGATGGATGCAGCCATCATGTGGACTTACACGTGGGATGTTCAAGACCGGCTTGTTCGAGCCACAAAGTCAAGTAGGGTGGAACGAATCTGCGAGTTCCACCGTTCCTGATGTCTTCAACGTTCAGAAGGTTTCGAGCAATGACCCAGGTTGACGGAAACGCAAGCGTGGAGAACGTCAGTGTGGATCACAGAGGGTCGTTTCCGTAGGAGGTGCTCATGTTCTACTCTTATGGTGACGGCTAGATAGTTAAGGAGGCAAATCCACAATGGTACGCTATATCGTGATCCTGTTATTCTTACTGCAGTCTACCGAATCGGTTGGGTGTCCTGATGTTGTTCGGGAGGGACCATTGACTGACTCTGCAAGGTTAGATGACAGAGGCACATGGTGTGCTGCTGTTCATGATATTGAGAAGGGCGTAATAGATGAACTACAGTCAGCTGCTGAAGAGAAACGCAAGGCTCTGTATGCCTTCCTAGCCCTCCCATCAACAGGGATACGCCAAGAGTGTGAAAGAAGCCTGAAGAAGGAGACGAGTCCGTATGCGAAATCAATGGGAGCTGCATGTCTTGTCATGATGTATGCACAGATTCAAGAGGCAGTTCCAGACTGGATTAAGGAAGCAATGCCTCTCTGGGAGCCTGAACCTTTTATGAGAGCTGGCGAGTGTATGGATCTATTCCTTGTTCATAGAGCGATTCAAGTTCTGGCCAATCAGAAACCTGTGAGAGAAGAAGACATTGCCCGGCTTCTTGTGCTAGGTTCTCTTGACGGGGCACAGGCAGAATCACAGGCAAAAGCATTAGGATATACTTTTCGTCACAACACAGATGCCTTTCTTTCTGGACTTCTGCTCCTATCTGATGATAAGCAATGTGACATTGCATCTTCTTTGACCGTCTGTATAGAGTTCAAAGATGTCGAAGGACTTGATCTTGAATTTGTCAAGGATGCCCTCCTAAAGAGACCTGAAATCGGCGGATCCATAAAGTCTTTCGCTGACTGTCTAGAAAGCCAACCAGAGGAGAAATAGGAATATGCAGTGAGTAGACTATATGTGGCCACCGACTCCTGCAACCAAGTCCCTAGCCCGCACTCTCATTGCGGGGTTCTGGACTCAGAAGATGGGGATGAGGGCAACGGAGCGGGG
>JAKQFZ010001027.1 GCA_029558215.1 Candidatus Omnitrophota bacterium | reverse complement strand
TCCCCCACAAACAGATTCGAATCCTCGGAAGGCTCTGTACCTTGAACGCTGGGATCGGTCGCGATGAGATGAAGCTCGTAGCGGGTATTCCGACCCGGTCTGTGGGGATCTCCTGCGCGAAGGTCACTGATGAATTTTGTTGCGTAGCAGTCCTGATAGTATCGGTACACCCCGTCGTCGGGACTGTAATGAGAAAAGAGTCGGAAGGCTCCACACGCAACGGCGGATTCAATGCCGCTCAGTGTCGTCGCCACAGACTCGGGATCATCCGCCTGGATCTCCCCTTGGATGACAATGCTTGTCACCCCTTTCCGAAAACCTGTGACCACACTGCCGACTGAGCCTGGTGGCACAGTCTGCTCCAATTCGTAGCAGTAGGTCTCTCGCCATTCCAAGCCACCGGTGGGAAGATCCACAAACGACTGATATCCCGCCCCAAAAGCGATTCGGGGTCTGTATGTTGAGATGCGAAGACCGTCAGAGGGAACCGCCCCATTGAACTCTGGCACGGCGGAATCACTGGTCTCGGGAGTAGTCGGATGATTCATTCTGCATGCTCCGTGGTGAATCTCAGAATGCGAATGTCCATGGGATTTCCTGCAGCGTCCGCCACACCCGCAACGATAACTCGGTGTACTGCAGAGTGAGCGAGCGCAGACTCCGGGATCAGAGTGACAACGAAATTCGGTATCAGCTCCCACTGTCGGCAGCAGGGCACAATCTGATTGTTGGTCTCATCCAAGACAATGAAAGTTTCGGACGAGATCGGTCCCACCGACTCGGAGAACTTAATTTCGATTGATGTCTCAGTAGAAACTTCCGTTTCTTCATCTTGCGGTGTACTGCTGATGATCTCAGGCGGAGTCTGATCTTTGGAACTCGACCATGTCACCAGTCGGTGTCCGTCTTCGAGAAACGGATCCACCAGACCGCGAAACACAACAGGGATGACTCGTTCCTTGCCGGGTTGATAGGCAATCCGTCCCGTCGGGAGCGCCACGGCCCGATGTAGCGTCACCTGTCCGACAGGATCCCGCGCATCAACCGGAGTGATCACTAACGGATATGCCGGAATCTCCTTTCCCACACAGCCGCCAATTGAAAGAACCGTACCGCCCACCAGTGAGGAACCCGGAATGATCCTGTTGAGCAGTTGAACCGTATGCTCCGCAATGTGTGTGTGCAGAAAGGCTGTCGCACCGGCGAAGTACAGGGTGACTGGAACATCACCGTACTCATCGGTACACCGCTCATTGACATGAACACGGATCTCAAGTTCTGAACCCCCACGCGTCAAACCGAGGGAAACCGAATTGTAGGTGAGAAGACAAAGACCAATGGGACAACAAACTGATCCAGATCTCATGGTCGCCATCCTTGTTTGCGGTGCCCGTCCGCTGGGGAGCCTTGCATGTTCTTGACTGTCTCCATTCGACCCAACGAGTCTTCACTCTGAGTTTGTTGAGGATCGTCACCAAAGGGCAAGGGAAGACAAGCGCTACAAAGCGACACCAAGCGACAGATGAAGACATACCCTTACGCGTTTGTAGATTCGGAGATGCCGCTTGACGACAACCGCCGGTCAATGTTGTTATTGACAGACTTGGGCGAGGGTCGCACACTCTCCCTTCAAGACGGATTTTGAGAAACGAGCGTCTCGCGGGTAGATGGGCTGAGTCCAGCGTTTGGGACGCTCACACGAATGGGAGACCGCTCTTGTCTGGAGCGTTGTCTCCTGGGAGGCACAGTCATGACAGCGGAGCTTTCAACACGCTACGATCCCCAGGCAGCACAAGCCCGGTGGTACGAATTCTGGAAAAAGAAGGGGTATTTTCACGCGGAGGCGCAGTGCGCCAAACCCAAGTATTCAATCGTCATTCCGCCACCCAATGTCACCGGACGCCTGCACATGGGTCATGCGCTCAACAACTCTCTTCAGGATGTCCTGATCCGTTGGAAGCGCATGGACGGATTCAACGCCTGCTGGCTTCCGGGAACCGACCATGCCGGCATTGCCACACAGTTTGTCGTTGAGCGCAAACTCCGCGAGGAAGAGAAACGCACGCGCCATGATATTGGCCGTGAAGAGATGATCCGGCGCATCTGGGAATGGAAACAGGAACATGGCGATGCCATCCTCAAACAATTGGAAGCGTTGGGCTGTTCCTGTGACTGGGATCGCACCCGTTTCACTCTCGACGAAGGGCTTTCCCGGGCTGTGCGTGAAGCCTTTGTGCGACTCTATGAGGAAGGCTTCATCTACCGTGGCACCTATCTCGTCAACTGGTGTCCTCGATGTCAGACGACGATCTCTGACGATGAGGTTGAGTACACTGACCGCAACGGCTCTCTCTACTATATGAAGTATCCATTGGTGGATGCAGAGAATCAGTTCATCACCGTCGCCACGACCCGACCCGAAACCATGCTCGGCGATACAGCCGTTGCCGTGAATCCGAAAGATGAACGTTTTCACGATCTCATCGGGAGAAAACTGATTCTCCCGCTGATGAACCGACGGATTCCGATCATCGCAGACCCTGTGGTGGAAGTGGAATTCGGTACGGGAGCCGTCAAGGTCACACCAGCGCACGACCCCAACGACTTTCTTATGGGACAGCGCCACGGACTGGAGCAGATCAACATCTTCACCGAGACTGCAGTCATCAATGAAAACGGCGGTGCCTACCAAGGTCTCGACCGCTACAAAGCTCGCAAGAAGGTGCTCGCCGACTTGGAAACCTTGGGGCTTCTTGAGAAGGTGAATCCTTACCAGGGGCGCGTCGGTGTATGCTATCGCTGCACGACAGAGATCGAACCCTATCTTTCTCTGCAGTGGTTTCTCAAAATGAAACCCCTGATGCAGGAACCGATTCGTGCCGTTCGTGAAGAGCGTGTTCGTTTTGTTCCGAAAAACTGGGAGAACACCTACTTCGCATGGGTGGAGAACATTCGAGACTGGGCATTGTCCCGCCAGATTTGGTGGGGACATCGAATGCCCGTCTGGTACTGCAACGACTGTGGTGAGATTGTCGTCTCTCGTGAGGATCCCACCCAATGCAGTCGCTGCAAGAGCGCCAACCTTCGACAGGATGAAGACGTTCTCGACACATGGTTCTCATCCTCTCTCTGGCCGTTCTCCACGTTCGGCTGGCCAGACAAGACACCGGACTTGCAGGTCTTCTACCCCACTTCGACGCTGGTGACTGCTTACGACATCATCTTCTTCTGGGTTGCCCGAATGATCATGATGGGCTTGAAGTTCATGGGTGACGTGCCATTCCGTGATGTGTACATCACTCCGTTGGTTTTTGATGAGCAGGGGCGCAAGATGAGCAAGTCCTTGGGCAATGCCGTGGATCCCATTGATCTCATCGAGCGTCACGGAGTGGATGCAGTGCGCTTCACGTTGACCATAATGGCAGCGCAGGGAAGAAACATCAATCTCTCGGAACAACGCATCGAAGGTTACAGAAATTTCTGCAACAAGATCTGGAATGCCGCAAGGCTCATTCTGTCCGGTGTCCAGGAGCCTCTCGACTTTCGAGTGCTCCCAGAAATAAATCCGGAGCACGATGTCTATGAAGCATGGATCGTCTCCCGCCTGCAGCGAACCATAGACGCCGTTCGAAAATCTCTTGAAGGCTACCGGTTCAATGATGCCTGTGAGACAGCCTACGCATTCTTCTGGCATGAGTATTGTGACTGGTATCTCGAACTGGCAAAGCCGGCGCTGTACGGTGCGGATCCCGATAAGGCTCAGAAAGCTCGAACTGTGGCGCTGTGGGTTTTGGAGAATATGCTGCGAATTCTCCATCCGGTGATACCGTTCATCACGGAGGAAATCTGGCAGAAGATGCACGAGATTGCCGGCCAGAAACCGTCTCCCGAAAGCATCATGATCGCCGAGTATCCGAAGCTTGATGCGGAGAGGCTTTGCGAGAACGTCGAAGCGCACATGGACTCCCTTCAGCAAGTCTGCTACCACATCCGAAACATTCGTGGGGAACTCGGCATCGCTCCGGGAGAGGCTTTGGATGTCATCTTCCGCATCACACAACCCGATGCCAAGACTCTCCTGCAAACGCATCTCTCCGCGTTGAAGAGCCTGCTCAATCTCAGCGAAAACATCGCCTTGGGAAGTGCCGATCAGGCGATGCCAAAAGCTGCTTCGACCGCGGCCGTGCCTGGTATCGAGATCGCCGTCGTCTGGACGGAGGATGTTCGTCGTCGCGAGATCGAGCGCCTTCAGAAGATCCTGGCAAAAGCCGAGCAGGAGATCATCTCTCGAACAGTCAAGCTGCAGAACGAGAAGTTTGTCTCTCGTGCACCCGATCATGTGATCCAGAAGGAGAAGGA
>JAKQFZ010001019.1 GCA_029558215.1 Candidatus Omnitrophota bacterium | reverse complement strand
TACCTGGGCAGCCGCATTGATGCCGAAGATGACGGACAGCCTTCTGAAACAGCCTCTGGCGACGATCTGCTGCATCAGCAGGACGAAGATGGCGTCCAGCCCACGGGCGTGTGGCGAGATGGCGCAGATGGCGGCGTCGTGGAAGTCGTCGCGCACGGGCGCGGCTATCTGAACGCCTGGATGGATGCCAACCATAACGGCGGTTTTGACGCCGCCGAGCATGTCATTTCCAACACGCTTCTGAACAACGGCGTTCCCATTTTGAAGGCCTTGAACATTGTTCGAGCGACGATGCGCAATCGGCTGCTTGCCTGCATCGTGGACGAAGTGCAACAGAACATTAAGGAAGGTGAGAAACTCTCGGAGAAGCTTGGAGAGTCGGGCCTGTTTCCGCCCATCGCTGTCAATATGATTGCGGTGGGTGAGGAGACAGGGGCGCTGGAGACGACGCTGCTTCGACTGGCGCAGTCGTACGAAGTGGGCGCCGAGCGTAAAATCAAGACCCTGACGTCGTTGGTCGAGCCTGCCATGATCCTGTTCATGGCAGTCATTGTCGGATGTATCGTGTTCGCGATGCTGCTGCCTGTGTTCGATATCAGCGGACAGTTGACCAACCAGGGCTAGACGGGACCGGTGTCTTTGGCACCGAAGAGAGGCGGAGATCATGATGATTGAAGGATTGAAGAGAAACGGAAACGGCCGGAAGGCAAATGGTTCGAGAAGCCCGTTGCAGTCTGGATGGCTCTTCGGGTGGAGCCCTTTTGAGGTCTTGCTTGTGGTGCTCATTGTTGCTGTGTTGGGAATTGTTGCTACTCCCCAAGTCAATCGGTATCGTGAGCAGACGCGTGCCAGCAGTGCTCAGCAGCAACTGCAGCGACTTGAACGGGCACTGGCGCTCTACAACCTGGCGCTTGGACGATTTCCCTCCACCCAGGAAGGACTTCGGGCATTGATGGAGAACTTGAGAAACGATCAGGACTGGCGCGGTCCCTATGTGGAAGGACGGGACATGCCCAAGGATCCATGGGGACAGTACTATGTCTATCGGCGGACGCCGGATCCCGAGGTACGGTTTGTGCTTCTTTCGATGGGGCCTGACGGACGTGAAGGCACGGATGACGACGTAACCATATAGCATTCAAGGAGGGTTTTTGATGAGAGATATCTCGAAGCAGAAGGGTTTCACGTTGGTGGAGTTGATGTTGGTGGTCGTGATCATTGGACTGCTTGCCGGACTGGCTGTTCCCAACATCATGAAGCAGCTGGGTAAGGCCAAGATCGGCAAAGCCCAAGGGGATATCACCACGCTGGATAACGCTCTGTCCATGTTCGCCATGCAGGTTGGCGACTATCCTACAACGGAACAGGGACTCAAGGCCCTCATGACGAACCTGGACAACAACCCCGAGTGGAATGGACCTTACCTGCGCAAGGGCATTCCGAGCGATCCGTGGAAAGAGGCGTATGTGTACCGGCGTGAGAGCAACCATGAAAATGTGGATTTCGACCTCTACTCCAAAGGGCCTGACAAGCAGGAAAACACCGATGATGACATCGGCAACTGGAGCACGGAATCGAAAGTCGAATGAATGCAAACGCCGATCCGAAATGCGGGAAGCCAGCCAGATTCGGCGCGGTCGAAACGAGTGGCTTCACCTTGATGGAAATGATGGCCGTGATCATCATTATCATGATGATGACGGTCATGGCGGTTCCTGCGTTTCGGGGATTCTACCGGAAGACCCAGGAAGATACAGTTGCTGCACAGTTGGCAAGGCTTCTGCGATATGCCCACCAGAAGGCGGTCTATCGTTCACAAGTGACCCGCGTGGATATCGAGCTGGAGAAGGGGGAGTTCTGGGTTTTCGTTCCAGCGAAAGAAAGCGACCGTTTCAGTCAGGCCAAGAAGGAACTCGAGTCTGTTCTGCCCAGGTTCTTCGCGTTTGAAAGTATCTGGTTTCCCGAAGTCCAAAAGAGGCAGGATCGTGGGCGCGTCAGTGTCCATTTCTTTCCCGATGGCTCTGCCGAAGAGGCACGGATCGTTCTTCTGTCCGAACAGGCGGGTGACTTTCAACCCAAACGAATCCTTGTGTTTGTTCGTCCCAACACGGGCAAAATAGTCACTCGGGTCTTGGAAGCAGGCGAAGACGTGGAGGACTTCCTGTGAGCCAGATCTCTCCCCAAAGGCTCTTCCCGAAGCATCGGTGCTCGAGTACCAGAAGGTCCTCTACCGGTGGCTTTTTGCTGATGGAAGTGTTGGCTGCGGTCATCATTCTGACCGTTGTCATGGTGGCACTGACGCAGTCCACCGTTCAGTCCATGAACTCTGCCAGCGAGATGAAGGACTACACGCGGGTGATCATGCTTGCTCAACAGAAAATGTGGGAGCTGGAGAACGAATATGCGTTCACGCAGAAAGGCTCCACCTCGCAGGACGGGATTTTCGCCGAACCGTTCAGTGCATACAACTGGGAAGCGGACATCGAAGCAGACGAAGAACGTCTGGTCTTCGTCATTTCCCTGAAGGTCTCCTGGGTATTTCGGCAGAAGGATCGCTGGTTCAACCTGACGAGTGAAGTCCCCATGCGAGGCGACGAAGTGGAGCGCAAACGAGATCAAAGATGACCGCAGTGAACCGATTGTACATTCCAAGTCGTCGCCAGTCGCGTTGGCAGATGCAGCGACAACAAGGTGGCTTTACGCTGCTGGAGATTCTTGCTGCGGTATTCATCTTTGTGTTGGTCATCGGGTGCATATGGAGTACGTTCCATTCCACGCTGGCGGCCTTTGAGGCAGGCGAGAAGACCATGGACACCTACCAGGATGCCCGTGTCACCATGCAGAACTTCACACGTGACTTACGACGCGCCGTTTCACCGAATTCCCGCTGGAGCAACGATCAGAAGGCGATTCTGAACACGATCGCACAGGAAGAACAGCGCCAAATGCAGGAAGGCATATTCGACCTCGCCAACGATCCTTTCGCCAATGATCCCTCACTCAATCGGGATATTCGTTTCGTTGGCACCAGCAATGAAGTTACTCTGACACTGTCGGAGCAGCTCAAAGATCCCAAGTTTCCATACGATCTGTGCCAAGTTCGGTACTTTGCCGACAAAGAACGAGAGCAGTTGGTCAAGAGCACGGTTCAGAGCATTGTCGCGCTCCGACGGGAGGAATGGCGGGCAGACCGTATCTTGAACGAAACAGACTATCGCGAAGTCCATGACATGACGGCAAGCAGTTTCGAGGTGCAGAAGGAACAGGTTATTGGCAATTCGATCAAGGAACTCACACTTCGGTACTTTGATGGTGCAGAGTGGCGTGATGAGTGGGATTCCGATCAACCCATAGAGCCTGAGGAAGACGAATACGAAGAAGAGACTGAGGAAGAAATCGAGGAACACTGGGAATCCTATAACTATATCGAAAGCGAGAAGGT
>JAKQFZ010001008.1 GCA_029558215.1 Candidatus Omnitrophota bacterium | reverse complement strand
ACTTGAGCTTGTCAGAAAGCTCCTGATGCACGTGGTCCAGATGAAGTGCCGTGTCTGCATCATCCCAGCCCAAAACTCTCAAGGCAGGCAGATCACCCGAGTTCGGGTCTTCAGTGAAATGGGCAAAGGTAATGTGGCGCTCCGCTTCCTCGCCGTATGCGGAGATGAAAAGCAAATCGTGAAGATTCCAAGCCGCTTGATTCGCTCTTGCCGCGGAAGAACGCTTCCGGATGACAAGGGAACGAAGAACACGCCTCAACGCAACCACCGGAAGCCTCTTCGGCTCGAACTTGACGAAAAAGATTCCCCACGGCTGATTGGAACTCAACGGACGCAGTTGCTTTATGGAGTCGATCTTCGCCGCCACTTCGGAGTCGATACCCAACTCCTCAGGCTCATAGTCAAAAGTCAGATCGTCGAAACTCTCCGATCCAATGGGCCAGTGCAGTTCATCCCGAAGGTATTTCATGAGGGACGGAAAAGTCCGTATATCCCGAAGCTGATCTCTGTGCGTCGTGCCCATAGTTTTTCCTTCCCCTCCTATAGTTGCGGTGCAGGCATCCTGCCTGCGTCTTCTTCTTCCGGATCGGATGCAGGCTGGAAGCCTGCATCACAACGGTCCGCAGAGGCAGGCTGGAAGCCCGCACCACAACGGTCCGCAGAGGCAGGCTGGAAGCCTGCACCACAATACGTCCCGTTTTCCGGCATCCTCAACCTCCGCGCTAACTCAGCTCCATCCACGCCTTCAGCAAAGGCTTAACCCCGAGGGGAGCCTGCAACTGCTTAAGGACAGTGTTTTTGATATGCTTTTCAA
The DNA here is from genome assembly GCA_029558215.1 of Candidatus Omnitrophota bacterium. Lineage (GTDB taxonomy): Bacteria > Hinthialibacterota > Hinthialibacteria > JAKQFZ01 > JAKQFZ01 > JAKQFZ01. The sequence goes on along the minus strand of JAKQFZ010001008.1, from coordinate 11,878 downwards.
TCTTTCTGCGCACCTCAGAAAGAGTCTCCTGGGGCGTGACGCAATGGCGAGGAGTCTGTAGCTGACAACGGATGAAATCCGCAATGGCTTGCGAACTCTCCAGAATGAGGCAGTCCTCAAGGTTATAGAGATACCAGCGTGTCTCTCCAGCTTCTTCCGTCCAGGTCGGTTCGCCTTCCTCGTCCAACATCTCCCGGTCCATGTGGGGAATCCGGTAGCAAAAGAAAGCCGCACGGGAATCCTTCTTCGGATGTTGCTTGCCAGAGAAGACTCGTAGTGGAAACTTGGAAAGCCTTTCAGCCAACTCCGGATGATCCTTCAGGTGCCCCTGATACTCCAGAAGCAACTCTTCCGTCGGGGAAGTCTCGCCTTCGTATTCCTGATTGAACTCCTTCAGACCCTCCAAGTCGTCATCGGGATGCAGAAGTTTACCCCCTTCAATGCCAAAGGTCTTGGAGATGACCAACGTCTTATTTGAGACGCGATTGTAGAGTTTGAGCAGTTCCTCAAGATCGTCGGGAGGCAGGAAGTTCCAATAAGCAACGGTTCCTCGGACCTTCTCCATCTCCGGATGATCCTCAAGCATCTGCTTTTCAACAGCCGGGTTCATACGGCGATCCACACGACCGATTCTCTGCATCAAACGAACGGGATTCCAGTGCAAATCGTAGTTGATAAGCCTGGTCGCGTCCTGAAGGTTCAAACCTTCCGAAAGAACGTCCGTGGAGATGAGAACGCGGATTTCCTTCTCTCCCCGCGCCTCAATTTCCGCACTGGAGGTTCCGTTGTAATAGGGGGCGAATCGCTCAAGAATGGAACTTCGGTCGCCCTTGGTGCCGCTATCGATCTGGAAAACGCCATCGATCCCGGCCTCTTTGAGTTGCTGTTTGAGATAGTGGGCCGTGTCGGCGAATTCGGTGAATACCAATACTTTGTGTTTGCTGAGAATGGAGTCCTTCTTGAGCAACTTGACCAGAGCATTCAACTTGTCATCGTGCTTCGCCTGAAACTGCTGCAGTTCACGCAAGAACTCGGCAATCTGCTCCAGATCGTCAAAGCAGTCGTCGATCATCTCATCAACTTTGTATTCGTTTCGGGGTAAATCTTCAACGGCTTCCAACATCTCTTCGGTGATGAAATCCTCCTCGGCTTCTTCTTCGTTAAGGTCCCACAGGTCCTTTGCTGATTTCTGAACATGGCCGATCAGATCACCTTCCTTTGCAAGGAATCTATCGAGTCGGCGCTTCTCATGATCTGTCTCTGCATATTTTGTCAGCCAGGCAAGAAGTTTTTTCATCAAACGCGCACAGGAGAGTTCAAAACTCTTTGCCGAACTCTCAAACCGTTTGAGAAACTGCGTTCGAATCAGGCTGACCACCTGCTTCTGTCGGTTCTCCAACATCGGATCGACGGAAACATCTGGCCCCTTGTAATAAGCCAGTGGGTAGTAGATGCCCAGGACGAAAAGCGGCTTCTCTTTCTTGAAAGCCTTCTCGACCATGTCCAGGAGTCTTCCGTACGTCTTCTTGACCGAGTAAGGGGCAACTTGGGGGTGTTCCCGAACTGGGAAGAGCGTCGAACTGAAGCCTTGCTGAACCTGGCTCTTCTGAACATAAGCACGGCTGCGCTGCACAACCAGGGCGTCGAAGATAGCATCCGTTGTAAGAACTTGCTCGGCTTCAACAAGATTGGTCTCCCCCAATGAATCCACCTCAGATTTGGGGCGTGTCGCCTGAAGCTTCTTGTCCAGATTTACGAAATGTCCTCGTAGATAATGAATGCCCAGAGTGTCCTTGAAATAGTCCTCTTTCTGTCGCGAAAACAGTTCAATCATGTGCCGGAAATCATGCAGGGAGTTGTTCACTGGGGTCGCAGTCAAGAGAAAGACTTCCTTTGCTCCGTTGGGGCCTGCAAGAACATCGAAGAGGTCCCAGTAGCGCGACGGCTTCTTATCTCCCATACCCTTCGTGCCGGGATTTCTGAAGTGATGAGCTTCGTCAATGATGATCACGTCAGCCTTGTTCTTAACGTTCTGGAAACTCTTGACGTAGTCGCCGCCTCTCCCCAGATCGGTATGACTGAAGATGAGAAGATCGCTGTAGTCGAGCCCTCTCACGCCGCCAACCTCGGGCAGATACTTCTCGAGCGCCTTCTCCCAAACATCGACACGGGCCGATTTCGGGACGAGAAGCGCCACCTTCTTGCGTTCATGGAGAATCAGGCGTTCGATCAGCATCAGACCCACGAAGGTTTTGCCAAGACCGACTGCATCGCAGAGAAAAGCCCCGCAGTATTGGCGGGCTATTTTCATCAGTGAGTGATAACCGTCCTGCTGATACTTATCGAGGACCGGATACATCTTCGACTTGGTTTTGTCCCATTCATCAGCGTTGAGACACCGGCCGTGAAAGAACTCGTCCAATGCCTTCAGATAAACCTCGAAGGGCGAATAGTCTCTTGTGTGGCGCTCAATGACTTTCAGGATATCGGGCGAAACGTCTTCGGCCTTATCCCAATGCTCTTCATACCACTCCTGAAGCACAGCAACAGGTCTACCGGTGATCTGAACGTTCAGTTCAATGTTCTCCGTCAAGCCGGGATAGGTGAAATTCGAAGACCCGACAAGTGCGCTTGCTCCGACTACCGCAAGGCGGGCATGGGTAATATAAGATTTGGCATGAAACTTCTCTTTCCGGTAGACACGGCATTCGATCTTCCCGGACTGAATAGATTGAACGATAGCAGGAACTCCTTTCAGGAAGTCGTTCTTCTCTTTCTCCGCTTCGATGCTCTTGTCAAGTCTCTCCTCAACGTTCTCCAGTCCTTGAGCGAAAGCGTGCTTTGTTCTTCTGGAAACCTCATCCCCCATCAAGATGCGGATCTTGTCCACCTTGTGCCATTCGTCACCCAAAGCAAGCAGAGAGCCGATCTCGAAATAGCCAGTCGCAATGTCTATCTGCTCGGAGATCTGACACCAGTCATGCAGGTACTTGAGTGCCTTCCAGTCCTGATCGCTGTTGTCCACAATGAACAGCTCACTGCCCGTGACACTTGTCTTCTTTGGCATGGTCGTCTCTCCCAATGACTATGTTGAACGATTCGCCGCAAGACTAGCAAAAAAGTCTCCGGTAAGCCAGAATGCCTTTCGCTCGAGGGAAATGAAAGGAGCTCTGGAGGCAGACCGGGGGCAAGATGTTCTGACTCCCTTCTGCCCACTTGACGAAGCGATGCAGAATAGGGTACACAATCGAAACATTTCTGGGACTGGAGCAGAGTCCACACCATCGGAGAGAAAGGGAGTTCAATGAACGTTGCCGAGATACCCGGTTACGAAGTACTGAATCAGGATCATATCAAGATCGCCAGAGAACTGGTGGAGGAAGCTCGTGCTCACGACGGGATGATACCCATGGACTTGGAGAAGTTCTGGGCGGACAACCACCTCGCCAACAGCAATCCCTTCGGGGCGGAAATTCCTCAAGTGGCTTTTGGAGCCACGCTTACTTCAGAATGCGTTTTTGATGAACTGGGAGTGCCAGAAGATGTCTGGCGATACCACAACGACGCTGACTGGCGCCTTGAACTCAACAAGGCCTACAACGTCAAATCTGAAGCGATCGTGGGCAGACGCCTTGTCTCAGAGAATCCTCCCGGCGATCCTACCAAACACTATCCCGGAGTCAAAGGTCTGCATGACGTCTTCGAGGCTCGCAACGAATGGCACAACGGCTCCTGGTGGCTCATGCAAAGTGCCCACGATGAGGATGAACTAAAGGCACTCTTGGATCGCGTCGAGCAATGCGATATTCGCAGTTTCATTCTTCCCCCCAATTGGGAAGAGGAGAAGAAACGTCTGATGGCAATGGACATCAGACCTCATCTGTACCGAGGTCAGCGCGGGCCGGTCACGTTCGCCGCATCGGTCTACGGCGCTGAGAATCTGCTTTTCCTTATCCTGGACAATCCAGAACTTGCTGTACGTTTCCGAGATGCCATCCTGAAGACAATGCTGGAAATCGCCCGTGTTCGCGATGAAGAAGCAGGCTACACACCAGAGACCGCACCACATGGATTCTCTTTCTGTGATGACAACTGCTGCCTGCTGAATCCCGAAATGTATGAACTCTTTGGCTATCCCATCATCAAAGGCATCTTTGAACGCTATTGCCCCGATCCGGGCGACTCAAGGTTTCAGCATTCGGATTCAGCCATGGGTCATCTGCTGCCACTGATGGCCAGGTTGGGGATGAATCGAGTCAATTTCGGACCGACGGTGATGGTCAACGAAATACGCAAGCATCTTCCCAACGCTATCATCTATGGACAGCTTGCGCCTTTTACCTATAGCCGAAATGAAGAAGAACGGATGGTACTCGAATTCTTCCGCGACTTCGAAATGTCCAGACAATCAAGAGGACTGGTTTTTACAACCGCTGGCTCCATCAACAATGGAACGCGTTTGACATCCATGAGACTGCTGATGGCAACCATTCAGCGCTACGGCAGATTCTGAACCGGCTCTGAAGACCGCTTTTCGAAGGAGAACACATAGATGGCAATGACCCTGCGTGAAAGAATGCTGGCATTCGTCCAGGGACGCGAAATGGATCGGGTTCCCTTCTGCGAGTACAGCACGATCTGCGGAGACTCCAACGAAACAGTCTGGGAACTCGTTGGCAGAGAGAACATGGGACTTCTCGCCGGCGTTCACGCTCACCGCATCGAACATCCCAACTGCCAATTCGAGAACGAGGAATATGAATTCCAGGGCAATCGCGCATTCCGCGCAACGCTTCACACGCCGGCAGGAGACTTGGTTCAGGAAGCAGTTCAGGAGCCAACCTTCGGCACATGCACACGACGAAAAAGTTTCGTCCGTGAACCGAAGGACTACGAAGTGCTGCGCTCTTATCTGAAGGACATCACGATATATCCTTACACGGAAGGTCTTGAGAATGTGCTGAAAGGTCTTGGGGAAGATGGAATCCCGCACACGTGGTTGGGAAGAACACCCTTTCAGCAGATGTGGATCGAATGGGTTCGCATGGAGGATTTCTCTGTGCATCTGGTGGACTGTGAAGACATCGTTCAAGAGTGCATGAACCTGGCTGGTGAGGTCATGCGACAGATGTTTCACGCTGTCAAGGATGCACCCGCACCGTATTTTGTCTTCGGCGACAACATCACGGCTCCTCTGATTGGTGAGCGGTATTTTCGCCAATACTGTGTCCCGTACTACAACGAACTGGCAGACATCCTCAGCGACCGGGGCATTCCCGTCTTTGTGCACATGGATGGGGACTTGAAGCCGCTGTGGAAGGCCATCTCGGAGTCGAAAGTGGGCGGACTCGATTCCTACTCACCCACGCCTGACAATGATACCAGCCCCGCCGATGCGATCACGAACATGCCGAATGTCAAACTCGGCATGAATTTTCCCTCATCGGTTCATCTGGCATCACCTGAGGAAATCTACAGGACAACCTGGGACATACTGCAACAGGCAGGTCATTCGGGCAGGCTGCAAATCCAGATTTCAGAGAACCCGCCGCCTGGAGCCTGGAAGAAGAGTTATCCCGAAATTGTCCGTGCCATCAATGATTTCGGAAAGCCCTAAGCGTGTCAGAGAAGCCAATGAGCCAGTGACGTCCTACGCACTGAGCAAACAGCAGATGGAGGGTGCATCATGAGAAATCCTTTTCTAGTCCTTTGTTGTCTCGGACTGATCCTTGGAGTTGTTGGTTCCAACGTTCAGGCTCAAGAATCAAATCGCAGTATCGTCCGACTGAAAGGCAGTGATTTCGAGGGTGGCGGCGCGGGAGCCTTTGGCAATATCAAGTACGACGCCTGGGGAGTGAACTATGTCTACGCTCGCGCCACGGGTCGTCATGCTCAGATGCAGGCAGAGTTCACTCTGACGCAGATACCTCGAAGCGGTCTATTTCTCCACCTGCGCGCCATGAATCAGGACACCGGTGGCGCCTGTCCAATCAAGATAGAGATAAATGACACGCTCGTTCACAAAGGTCCGACAGATCTTCCCAATCGCGTCTGGGCGTGGCAGATGTTTCCAATTGCTGATGGAGTGCTCCAAGAAGGCGTTAACAGGATAGTTATCTCGAATGAGCTTCAAGACGGTACCCTCGGAATGCCGCCGTGGTTCATGCTTCACCGCTGCATCATCGGACCGGAACATTTGTCCAAACTCTCGCAGCCTGATATCAGCGAGGACTTCCATATTGTGCTGCCAAAAGAAAAGAAACCCTTTCCCGAACCCTATCCTGAAGGAGAGAAAGAGTCCGGTTTTGCATTCCGTGGCACCAAGGGATGGCTCTGGAAGGCGGAACAGTACCTTGAGGAGATCCCGACGCTTGTTCAGTGCAAGATGAACTTTCTGATGGTCTGTTACGGAAGTATGGTGGACATCGAGCACTACGGTTGGGGTCATCCGGAAGCCAACCGCTGGTGGGAACCGCTGCCCCTGAAGAAAAAGCAGGCGTACGCCCAAGTCATCAAAGAATGCCAGAAGCACGGCATCGAATTCTGTTTCGGGATGAACCCGAACCTCGGCTCCAAGCGAATCCTCGATTACTCAAGCCCAAAGGACTATGACGATCTCTGGCAGCATTACCAATGGGCACAGGATTTGGGGGTCACATGGTTTAACATATCGTTGGATGATATCACGCACGGAATAGATGCTTCCGGTCAGGCCAAGTTGGTCAATGACATTTTTCGCCGGCTGCGTTCAGATGATCCCAAGGCGCAGATGATCTTCACGCCAACCCATTACTGGGGAACGGGCGGTGATGATCCATACCTTGCAGCATTGGCTGAGGAGATTCATCCGGATGTCTATCTTTTCTGGACAGGCCCGCAGGTTGTGTCGCCGAGTATTCGTCGTGCCGAAGCGCAAGCCTACCGCAACGCCGTGCGTCATCGGCTTTTCATCTGGGACAACTATCCGGTCAACGATGGAGCACCAACGCTTCATCTGGGCCCTGTTCTTGGACGCGACGCCGATCTGCCCGAGGTTGTTGACGGCTATATGTCCAACCCTCTGCATTCCCAAAACCAGATCAACCGTTTGCCTTTGATGACCTGCGCCGACTATGCCTACAACCCTCGCCAATACGATCCGATGCGTTCCATAACACAGGCAATCCTGCACTTGGGGAAGAACCGAAGACAACAGGAAACGCTGAGGGATCTTGTGGAGTACTATCCTGGCATGTTGGTTCTCAACCATCCAAACACCGCCTGGAATCCGGTTCGGCAGCAGTTCCTGGAGATCATGGAAAAACCACACTCTTATCGCCTCGCATTCGCTTACATTCAGTCCTTCGAGGCAATGGTGCATCAAATGAATCGAGTCTTTCCCCGACAGTTTCGGGCGACCCGCAAGACGCTCCACGATGACCTTCAGTTGTTGAAAAGCGGATTTGAAGCCAAATACACGATGATGGAATAAAGACCTCGGATCGCTGTGCCCTGTCAGGTTCTCACTGGCCAATGATGGAACCGAGTGTCACAACTGAGTTTGTGACACCTTTCGCCGGATCCAGTCGCAGTTGGGTGATCGTCTGTCCTGACCATTTTGGGTGCTTGTGCGGTTCGATCTCGATAGTCTGCCACTCGTCGGTAGTGCTCAATTGAAACGAAAACACTTGCTCCTCCGTCAACCGCGGATCGTCTTTCGTCAGAAAGTAGAGTTTTCCGAAGGTTCCCGAGGCAGACCGAAGCCGAATCGTGATCTTCATGATGCTATCTGCATCAATCTCCAATGGCGGACTCATCAGGAACGGTCCGTCAGCGATACAGTTGAGTCTCAACCCTTCGGGAGTCTCTTCGGTCTTGAGTACTCCAAACTCGGAACGCCAGCCCTTGGTTCCTTCGGCGAAATTGAAATTCAAGACACTCAAAGAAGCAGGCTGTGGATAATTAAGATCTGTTCGCTTCCCTTTGATGTAGGCAATACCTCTATCTGCATCAACCTGAAAGATGACTTTTCCGTGTCGCCAAAGGGTGATGAGACTTGTCGCACGGTGCACTTCACCTCTGGGATCAAGATACTCAAGTCCGCTCTCCTGTTCCGAGAGAAAGTCCACACGGTGCTGCGTTCCTGGAAAGCAGGCCGAGTACGCAAGAATTCCGTCACCCCATGCCATCCAACCATTCTGAGGAAGTTTCATCAGAGTATTCCCGATATTCACCATCAAGGGTAACTCGGCTCGGTTGACCACGACGGTCAGACCGTTCTCGTATTCCACTCGGACACGCGCCAGCAAAGGAGTCTGTTCTTCCCAGAAATTGAAGTTGACCGAATTGCCTTCAGCGACCAGTTGCTCCAGCGTCTTCCATTCTTCTCCATCCTGATAGTAGACATCCCGAACTCTCTGAAGCGCGTAGTACCTCTGAAGCCGCCCAATGACAAAGCACTCGGTCAGAACGTAACTCCAAGGCAGATCGAGAGCGTATATGTACCCCGCGTTTCCAAAGAGCACTTCCGAACAACGATAACTGTCCTGCAACTCTTGATCACTCTGCCATGCTCTCCTGCCAGAATGGAAGTTATGAAACTCTGGCGGTTCAAAGAACCGATAGAAGAGCCCCATGCCGTGAAAAGTGCTCAGATGGTGCAGTCTCCGAAGCTTATAGTCTGGACACACGAGACGTGAATGTCCGTTTGTGATACCAAAATCCCCGGTCGCCACCCACTTGCCCAGAAGATACTCCGCATTCAAGGTCTCTGAACCCAGCGGGCCACCAATCGCCTCATGGAGATACTCAGCCAGTTCTCTCTGCTTTGAAGCAACCCAGCGCATCGTGTTCCCTTCGGGAACCGCAGGATTGAAGTCAAGGTAACTCTTCGGAGATCCACCGCTCGTGAGTTGGTCTGTGAACGGAGCATTTGGAGAGAACAATCGGCGAATCTCTGACTCCTGTCGCCGGGCAACCGCGAGAGCGTCCTCAGATCGCGTGTGCCACTTGGGTTTTCCGCTCTCGTCCAGTGCCGCAGCCGCAGTCCCGTCTTTCGCACTCGGTGAGTTGTCGCGGAACAGCTGGTAGTTCGTGCGAAAGGCAAACCGTCCCTGTTGTCTGCCGACTTTGCAGAGTCCTCTCAGGTCTTCCACACTGCCGACGGCTGCATTGGGCGGATAGTCGGGCATCCGAATCGAGTCGGGCAAGAGTGCGTCGAATCCTCCAGTCTGCCAGTTCTGAAACACTGTATAGAAAGAGACATGGTCTCCGGCGAGAAGACTCAAACGCTCCAGGAAATGCTCCACTTCACAAGCCGGATGACTACTCCATACGTCCAGAAACACCATTTTGGAAAGCTCTCTGCGGTACCGACTGGGTGGGTTGTCCACTTTGGGAACGGCAGGCCAGAGTCGCTCAGCGACTCGGATCATCAAAGTCTCCCGAAGAGGCTGATACACACCATCCGCATTGGGTTGATAAAGTACCGAGGACGCCATCCGAACATTTCCCGACCCCGAGTTCGGCATCGTCTGCTCACCCCAGGATGACGCATTCCCCGCGTCCAAGTCCCAGAAACTCCAACACCAAAGTCGCACATCGTCGAAATACCAGGCTCCCTGATACCAGGTCTGGCCATGCGCAAGACCGTACTGACTGGTCTCAACACGACGCCAGGTCCCCATGCTTTCCACTCTTGGTGCCAGAACTCCGCGTCCCGCTTGCCCGTCTGCACTCAACCGGATCCGGAGTGAACCATCACGAACGGATATTCCAATCCGGTATTCATGGCTTGCTCCATTGATACCAGAACGGTAGTCAAACCAGTACTCATTGCCGTCCCGTCCTGAAGCAAACAGCGTGGAGTCCGATGATTCGGCCTCGGTTGCGGAGTCGCCTTCTTCCGTCGCGAAAAGTGGAAGCAGATTCTGAAAAGTCAGCGTTCTGCCATGGCACAGAGCATCGAAACGCTGGGTCATAGGTTCAAAAACAAACCTTGTTCGTCCTGCCTGAATTGAAACGGAACTGGGATCAGACATTGGTTCCCCCTTTCCGAAGGCCACACAGCACTGTAGTGCAAAAGCGGCCAGTGCAAGCAAAAAGAAACGAGATCGGCAACACCTGATCATCAACCATCCAGGAAAGCAAAGATTTCCGACAAGTTTTGACATCATCTGTCGAGAAGAATCCACTCCCTGAGCTGTCGAATCCATGATTCGGATTTCGGAAAATCATCGTACTCTCGAATGTCCGCAAGCATCGGATCATCCGGATCAACCCCAGCCGTTTGAAGCAAGGCAAAATCCTGCAAGGACTCTCCAAACACTTCCCACCGAATTGAGTCAATTGGTCCATCCGCTCCTGGGTAAACGACAAACGGATCTCCATAAGTCCAGCGCGGCCAGAACGTCGCCGAAGACTCCGTGAAGGGATCTACCAGTTCCTGCTGCTGCGACTTGCACCAGTAGTTGTAGCCCCAATGAAGAAAACCAAGCGCCTTGAGCCGATAGAAAAGCCACCCTGACATTCGGATCTTGCTCAGAGGTGTGTCGAGAAAACGGTTCAGATACCTGCCTCTGGGACCACAACAAAAATAGACCGGACAGGGTATGCTGGCTTCCCGAAACGATTTTGCGGCGCCAATGCTGGCAACAGGGATGTCCGTCAACCCCTGCTGCGCAAAGCGCGCATCACTGAGTGCGTCCATAACCTTCATCCACGGTGCCAGTTCCGCAAGCAGCGCCCGTGCCCTGCGGTAGTTCTCCAGGTGCTCGTCTCCGTGAGGCTCATCAGACAGGTGAAAGAGCGACTTGTCCATGATTCCTTCCTGGATCAGGAAATTCCTGAACAAAGGAAGAAACTGCGCCAGAAAATTCCGATAGGTGTCAGAAGTGGCTCCTGTCTCCGGTGGCCAGAGCAAGGAATTGCGATCTTGATTGCTGCGGTAGATTCGAATCGCATTCTTGACTCCCCATTGAGTGAAAAGATGTGTCCACTCGAAATACTCTGCTCCACATTGCCTGGCCAGATCCGTCCATCGCTTGACATCACTGAAGTCGAATTCATACGTCCCTCCATCGCCCGGAGCAACCTTCATGAGCTGGCACGGTCGCTTGACTCCATCGGTCGGCGGTGTAAACAGAGGTGTGTGCAATACATTCTGCCCATGGCTGGCAAGATTGTGAATGTAGGGTTCGACAATCGTCCAGAAGCGCTCCTCAAAAGGCTCCATTCGATACCAGTCGCACAACACATCACAGTAGAACCAATGGGTTGAGATGAAGTTCTTGCGTGGCTCGACGACCATCTTCCGCACATCAAGTCTGACGTCGAGTTCGGCTGACTGCTCATCACCAACTTTCAACGCAATCTTCAGTGGATACTCTCCAGGAGAAACGTCTGCCGGAACGTAAACGGTGACCCAGAAGGCGTGACTCTCACGCAGGCCGACAACCGCTGTGTTTTCGGGAAAGAGTGGATCCGGAACGAAACCAGGAATATGACCAATCCCTTCGATCTCCGAATCTTCGGTGCCTGTGTTCAAGTGAGGCATGGGCACATATCCAACTCGCCTCACTGTTATGGACAGATCGTCAGCGCCTGAAACGGAAACCGAAACACTCAGAACGTCGGAGGTCATGTTTCGAGCACACACTTGAAAAGAGATTCTCTCGTTGCGTGCAGCCGTGATCTTCATCGTTCGCAAATGACCCGCAGAAGTCGCCGGATAGACCCGACGAAGTGTACTCTCCAACCAGAAGGCCACCGTCTTGCTCATGTTTGCCACTCCCTGAACTTCCGAAGAGAATTCTGTTGAACCTCACTCTTGACAGGCAAGGTTAGTTCCACAATAAGGCACCTCACACAAACAGGCACAGCCTACGCCTGCTCAGAAGGC
>JAKQFZ010001215.1 GCA_029558215.1 Candidatus Omnitrophota bacterium | reverse complement strand
GGATGCTGACTCGCGGTATGGTCATAAACTGTTCTTGACCGTCAGCAAGCGAATTGGTTTCATTGTTCCGCGAAGAGGCACAGGAGCGCGATTTGTTCTCAACGACAAGTTGCTACGCTTCCTTGTGCTGTCGATCATCAGACCTGGACAACGAATCACTTACGAAACGTTTAAGAAGCTGCTTTTTGCTCATTACGGGCTTGCCGTAGACGGTGAGATGATTGGGCATTCAGGGGCGTGGTCTGGATCCAAGCAGTTGAGCTGTCTAGATGGGGAGACGGATGGATGGCTCATGGAGATGCTGGACGCCTCTGGGGTATTGATCCGACTCTCCGATTCCTGTTCCTTGGTTGAGAATCCATTTGATGGAGGGGAGAAACACACATGAAGTTCCTTGCGCAGAGTATATTCGACTACATTTGTCGTCAGATAGAGAGGCACGGTGAGAAAGCCGGGAAACTGATTTTCATGATGCCAAGCATGCCACCGAGCATCATTCTGGATTGTGGCAACCGAGTCGCTGAACACTGCCATGGACGTGCGAATACGAAGATGCCCACGATAAAGGTTGCCGGCTCCCTTTTTGGGGAATGGCAAGAATCAAGTGATCCCTCTGTCAGGGATGCTGCGGAAAAGTTGGAGAAGCTTGGCTGGAAAGACGAGAGCAACGCCCTGACCGCATACCGCAATTTGACCACTGACGAAGGCGCGACTGTCGTCGTGCTTCTTGTGGGAGTTGACCGCGTGACGGATTCGTCAAGCATGGCAGACTTTCATCATTGTGATCTGCGAACCATCTGGGAAGATGAGCTCCACAAGACGTTTGAGGAATGGATTCGCTCTTTGAAGGGTGTTTTCTTCGAGGATGATCACGTTGAACAATTCGACGCAATCCTGCAGGCGTTGGTTGGCAAGGGACTGGCGAGTATACAGGACATAAGCGGACTCTTGGATGATCTGGATCTCTCTGTTGCGCAGGACGGTCGAGACGCGGTTAGAGTACTGTTACGGAGTCTGAAACGATTTGATCTGCCGGAGTTCGGCACATTTTCTTTTGCAAACCGTCAGAAGTTCACTACGTTCCTGGAAGATGCGACTGCTTTCTTCTCGTACACTTCGTTCCGTGAAGAGCGGAACCGTGAGAAGGCAGTCAAAGCGATAGGGGAGTATGTGCAATTGAACCCGCCCGGAGAGTTGTTCGACCCCGTTGACCGAAGACCTTTTGTTAGTGACGAGCAATTCATTGAGGCAATCAAGAATTACGTTGAAACTCGCGACCGATCCATCCGGGACAATCTTCTCGACTCTGACTTTGTCGCCGTCAGGAAGATTGTCAACTTTCGTGCCCCAAGAGATACCAAACCAGCCAAAGAGACTGTGAGGAAGCTGAGCGGTGGTCCCGTTGAGGTTGTGCTGGAAGGTCTGTGGGCAACGCTTGCTGATTTTAAGAAACTTGCCTATGAACGGGGCGTTTATGCTCACGAGGTGTTGCGGGAAATCAGCATCGAATCGCGGCTCTTCAAACATGATTGCGATGGATCCTCTCCTGAGGAACGCAGAGAAAGGGCGCGAGCCTATCTTCTCAGGCTCATTGGGGGCGTTGATCAGTACATTACCAAGGGAATAGACTCTGCATTTGGGGACAAGGACAAGGTCTCTGTGAAGTCGCAATTGCTCCATGATGGCATTGAATGCCAACCGGCAAGAACTGGCGAACCTTGTTTGCAGTTTTCAATCGCCATTGTGGGAGAGGGTTTCGATGAGTCCGTTGTGAAGACATTTTCTTGGAGGCTGCCTGATATCCATCCCTTTCGGGTTGCTGAAGAACTCATTCAGTGGGCTGCCGAAGTGATAAGCAATGTCGAGAATCCATGTTTGCCCGCATTTCACGCGCCTTACTACGAAGAACTACTCCTTGCCAAGGATGACGAGGAGACAAGGCGAGTCCTTCTGCAGTGCATACATGACGAGTCGGACGGCTTGAGTAATCTTCTTGAAGCAGACGGTGTTGATAGGAAGGATCCGCTGCTGCGTCATCTTGAGGCTCTTGCGTGTGAATACGATCAGTTTATCCAGAAAGCCAAGAGCCACGGCATTCATGAAGCGCTACAGAGTAACTGGGTCTTGTTGAGAATGAAATATGAAGAAGCATGCAAGGCGTATCTCAGTGATCCGTCGTGTGGCAGTAGTCACCTTGCAGCAATGATCTTTCGCGCTTTCATGATCATCACGCGAAGACCTGGAGATTCCAAGCATTGGATGTGGGAGTCTTACGAGCGGTCCGGTGTGGTCACTGTGCTTCATCCTGCACTCTTGGAGATGCTGGAGGCGCATACACTGTACCTGCTGTCCGCGTTTGCCGCTATTGCCAAACGGGAACTGCATTCGCCGAGCACTCGTTCTTTCCGAGAAGCAGTCTGGCAGAGTCACGTTGATCTCGCAGCGATCCAAATGCCTCTTTCCGGCCTCATCAAAGATTCGAACCATATCTTGGAGACAGATGTTCGCGGTGACGGACTTCTTCATCGAATCGGTTCTGTCAGTCACAGTGATGCGACTCTTACGACGCGCCTCCTGCTGCGCTACGACGCATTTGACGATGATGATATCAGCGATTCAGAGTTGTTTCGAACTACGGGAGAATCGAAGGTCATCACGCGAATCCTGAAGGACTATTACGAGCTGCATCCTCACGCCTTTGATGGAATCAGCATAGCTGTGTATCAGAACAGAGACATTCAACCCATCATCGCAGCAGTGGATGAGTACCTCAAGTATGTATGCCAGGAGCGTAAGCCGGGCATTAAGGAATATGCGCTTGCCGTGACAGTTTTCACCGAGTCGAGCGACGACAGCAGTGTGGAATGCTGGATCGGTCAATGGAGAGAGCGATGGGCGGAGGCAGAGACGTCAGAATCACTAGCCCACTACCGAAAGGCACGTCTGTCCGTTGCTCACCGGATCGTCTCGCCTGAGAATAACTACAGTCAGTTCTCTGAGTTGGTTAAGCGGGGTTTGGATGTTGACATTGCTATCCTGAATGCGTTTATTGGTGCTGGGAGTCAGGGAAATGACTTCGAACTCGTTGGTCCGTACGATGTCACGAGTCGAACGCTCAAGTTCCCTATCTTGGAGAAGCCTTTCTGTGCTTCTCAAGATCCCGGCAAGCACCTTCAACGATCGCGCATACTGAGCAATCGGCAGTTTCGAATCACGACGAATCATGCAGAAGTTATGGCTCGTCTGAAGAACAAAGAGACTCCTCAAGACACCCATCACGTGGTACTCGGGTATGGAGACTATAGACCGTGGCAAGGAGTGATTGACGCCCTTCACCAGCGTGCGGAATGGGTTGTCTGTATTGATCCCAATGTGGATGAGCGACTTATCGTTGAGAAAGCTAGTAACGCACAAGAGATTCGGGAGATTATCGGCTTCGGCTCAGGTGTCGGAACACATGGTGGAGCCAACTATACAGTATCCACGGAGCAGTTCCATTTTTCTGATGTCTTGCAGAAACTCGTCTGCTCGATCGCTGAAATCTATCCTGGTTGGCCGAAGGGAGCATACCCAAAAGTCGCTGAGAGTATATTGCAGGAATCCAAGCGTCTTTCCGGACTGTCCTTGGTGCGAGCAACAGGAGATGGGAGTCATATTCATGACTTTATGGCTTATTCGCTTACACGAAAGATGCTTCAGGGTGGCGGTGATGTGCTCTGTGACCAGACTGTTTCACTGGACGCCTATCGGCACTGGTTTGATTCTGCGGAAGATCATTCTCGGCCGGATCTGCTATGGCTGGTTGCCAAGATCGGAGATGACGGCCGACTGCGCTTAGATATGCGACTCATTGAATGCAAACTCGCAATAGAGTCTGTATTGCATCTCGGCAAGGCGTACGAACAGATAGAGAACGGAATCCGACACTTAGTTCCTCTATTTATGCCTCAAATCGATTGCAGTAGCCTTGAGGACGAACGACCCGATCAGCGCTATTGGTGGCTGCAGCTGCACCGGCTCATCGCGAGCAGGGCTAAGATTGCAGGAGCAGAGCAGAAGCGAGTCCTTAGTGCACTTGAGAGCCTTGCTGATGGCGATTTCGACATCGAATGGCGGGCAATGATCATCGCGTATTGGACCGACAAAACAGAGTCAGATGGCTTGCGACCAGATCCACGGCGTTTTTCTGTAGAAGGGGAGGATATTGATGTCAACGTTCTGCCTCTTGGAAGCGATTCAGTTCGTGCACTCTGCGAAGGCAATAGAAGTATAACAGTCCCTTGGAACGGTTCCTATGCAGATTTTCGCGCGGCGAAAACTCCTCCGTCAAGCGAGCCCGCTGATCTAATGGTTGGAGAGAACGAGATTCAGGGAGCAAATGCTGAGACTGTTGCGACTTCACTCAGCGTGGGCGACAGTCTATCTGAAGACAGCGCTCCGCTAATCATTGGGAAGACCACTCCTGCTCTTAAGGCGGTCAAGATTCCGGAGAGGATTCCCTTGGGGACAACCGTTTCTGGCTCGCGCAGAGTCTACTGGGAGTTTGGTCACAATGAACTCAACAATAGACACATGCTCATTTTCGGATCATCGGGTATGGGAAAGACATACACAATCCAGTGCCTGCTGCTCGAGTTAGGGTTCGCTGGTCAGAATTCCTTGATCGTTGACTATACCAATGGCTTCTCTGACAACCAGATTGAGACAGAGTTCAAGACCTTTCTCTCACCTGCTCAGCACTTTGTTCGCAAACAACCTCTCGCCATCAATCCTTTCCGTCAGCAACTGGAGAGTGTTGATGGCGATTCAGTGCCGGAGCCTCCAATCGTGACTGCAGAGAGAGTGAGCGGAGTGTTTTCAGAAGTCTACAGTTTTGGTGATCAGCAGAAGTCGGCACTGTATCAGGCTGTGAAATCAGCTCTTGATGAAAAAGGTTCAGGAGTTATGACTCTCAAGGACTTGATACCGCGTCTGCAGAAACTTGCTGAGCAACAAGGCACGGTTGGTCAAGCCGCGGGTAGTGTAATCAGCAAGATAATGCCGTTTGTGGATCAGAATCCCTTCGGAAAAGAAGATCCGGAGAGTTGGGAACGACTCTTCATGGATTCAGAACATCGCTGTCATGTGATCCAACTAGCGGGCTTTATGAAAGAAGCCGCTCGGCTTGTAACGGAGTTCAGTCTGATTGATTTGTATTGGTTCTATCGCAACCGCGGTACTCAGAGCCG
>JAKQFZ010000895.1 GCA_029558215.1 Candidatus Omnitrophota bacterium | reverse complement strand
CCGTCTTGCCGGGGTAGGTCCCCAGGCTTCCGGCAGTGATACGGGTCCAGATCCAGTCTGCAATCCTGCCTTTCTCGCAAGATTTCTTTGCAGCTCGCATATCTCCAATCCCATCGAACTTCGTTACGTCTTCTTCCCACGCACCAAGGAGAGTCCCCAGCGACAACTGAGCACTTACCTGATAACTCACGTTCTGGACGGTCTGCAAGAGGAACTCCCCGTGAGAATGAACGCAACGGTCAGTACGATGGCTTCACTCCTGAGTACGACCCGTTCAGGTTATGATTTCGAACCTGTCACGGACAAGGTTCTCTATGACCATGGCCTGACCCCCTTCCCGATTCAACACATAGCAGAGTTTCTCCGACATGAGGAACTCATTGGCGTTAAGGGCGGAGGGACTCGATACTGCGCACTTCCTTTCTTCTTTGCCAGAGGCGGGATCGGTCACCTCGCTGATCTTCTGGTTTCTCACACGCATCCCTTGCTTCTGTCCATGCAGATCTGGACGCGCCACATTTCAGAGCAGACCCTGGAGTATTTGCGGGACTCAATTGTTCTCGTTGAGGGTTCCGATGAGGATGCTTCTTTGCGATTTGAGTCCAATCTGATGGGAGGATCGTCTTTGGACACCTCCCCTCAACCCGTTCAGCAGCACTTGGCAGCCGAATCCTATCGCGCACTTGGTTTCGGCAGACGACTCTACATCAGCAGGATCCTGGCGGCGTCCAACCATCCCATTCCAGAGTGGGTTCTCGAACACATCGTCACGTGCCTTGCCGGGGCGGGAGAGCCTCTGCCAATATGCGACGTTCAGGTCGTTCAGGATGAGCAACAACGGCAAAAGGCACTTCGCACCTTGCAGGGGCTCAGTTGTGAGTTCTGGACAACGGAAACCTTGGCTCCTGCCGGACTTGAGGAGGCGCGATACATCTGCAGGGAAGAAGAGCTGCCGAGCCTCTTCCGGCTTCCCCATACCGACAACGCCCATTTCGATTTCCTCAGGAGAATTGAACTTGGTACGACGGTTGATCCACAAACCGTTGCCTCTGGAATCCCGATTGGGCAAATCTCAAGACGTGGCAATCTCTACCCAGTCTGTATTCCACAGGCGGATCGTGCCCAGCATGTCTTCATCACGGGTCAGACCGGCACAGGGAAGTCCACCACTATCTCCCAACTGGTTCTTGACGATATTGACGCTGGGCGTGGAGTCGCTCTCATTGACCCTCACGGAGATCTCTTTCACGACATTCTGCGGAATATTCCCGACCACCGCATAGACGATGTCATCGCCATAGATGCAGGAGACCCTGACTGGGCAATTGCGCTCAATCCGCTGGAGTGTCGTTTCGATGATCTGATCCATCAGGATTTCATTGTTCAAACCATGCTGGAAACCTTCTACATGATGCTGGCGGACAGAACCTGGGCAGGACCCGTCTTCGAGACGAATATGAGAAACGCGTTGATGCTTGCCATGTCCAACCCTGAACAGGTTGGCACACTTCTGGACGTCCTCTACATACTCAGCGACAGCAGGCACAGAGATTACTTCATTGACCGATGTCAGAACGAAATCGTCAAAAGATGGTGGACAAAGGTCTACAGCGGCCAATCGGATAACTTTCGCGGTGAGTCCCTTATCTACATCATCAGCAAACTCAACTCATTTGTGGACTCCCCCATGCTCAGACCGATCATTGCGCAACAAAGGAATCAGATCGATCTTCGTTCGATCATGGACCAAGGGAGAGTGTTGCTTGTGAATCTGAGTCGAGGCAGGCTTGGAGAAATCAACTCCAGGGTGCTCGGTCTCATGCTGACTTCTCGCCTGGAATGGGCAGCGTTTCAACGCATTGACATGGAACGCGACCAGCGACTCCCATTCAATCTGTATATTGATGAGGTGCAAAGCTTCGCAACTCCGACGCTTGCTTCGATGCTGAGCGAATCCAGGAAATTTGGGATCAACATGGTGTTGGCGTGTCAGTTTGCTGCACAACTGGACGGGGCACGATACGGCAACATCATGGACGCAATTATCGGGAATGTCGGAACGTGGATACTTTTCCGTCTTGGTATTCGGGACGCCAGAGTGCTCAACGAAGCGCTTGGCGAGCAATACGATGTTGCGCGTCTGGCAAACCTCCCCAACTATCAGACGTTTGTGCGGCCCATGGTTCACGGAAAGCCTCTTGATCCTTTCTTCTGTCTCTCTCTTCCTCCGCTTCCGGAAAACAGAGACAACAAGAGCAAAGCCCTTATCTCAAAGACGCTTAAGACGCTTGGTCGTCCGAGGGTCGAAGTCAACGATCAGATCCTCAAGACAATCCTCAATCTCTCCGAGAAGAAGACCGAAAGAGACAATGGATTGTGACACCGAGTGTGCCTGTTCTCACCCTGCTTTCCTCCATTTGACAGCCTGCCTGCCGAGAATCTAGCATTCCTCCGCGTAGTGGAGACAAACCGAACTCGTGGAGTATGCTCTTGTCAGTATCGGAAACGCTTGATCCCTCAATTCAGAACCTTCGGATATCACGCTGCCGATTCACTATTCGGGCGGTGGATGAACTGCGGCTGTGTTCTCTTCCCGGTGTTCAATTTTCGGAAGGGGCGGGGCGGTTTCTCAATCATCTCTGGTGTTCTCTTCCTGAGTTGGCAGCTGAATTCGATCGAGGACAGGCTTGTCAGTTCTGCATTCTTCAAAGGTCGTGTCCGTATGTGAGGTATTGGCGCTCGCTGGGTTCAGATATCCGTTCCCATGTTGTCGAAGCAATTGGTCCAGCAGTTGTTGCTCAGGGTGATGCCTTCGAGTTTGATCTACTCCTCTTTGGGGAGACGATAGACAGCCTGGGTGCTTGGATCATTGCCTTGAACGATCTCGGCGTTCACGGCATCTACAGACCGGGAGAGAATGAGGATCGGAGGAGGTTCTCTGTGCTTAAGGTGGTTGAACGCCTGCCCGGCGGATGCTCAAGCGAGATCTATGATGGAGACAATTCTCGAATGAGCGCTCTGCCCGTCGGAGCCTCTCTGCAGCAATGGTGTGAGTCGCTTCCTGCTGTGGAGGGTCTCATTCTG
>JAKQFZ010000893.1 GCA_029558215.1 Candidatus Omnitrophota bacterium | reverse complement strand
TACTTCGAGGCATTCGCTGCGAAGAACGTCAACCTCCGCACCCTGATGCTCGAAACCCGCGCTTGCCGTGATGTGCTGGATGCGATGGTCTCCAAGCACCACGCGTCGTACAACATCGATCGCCGCGATGCCGCTGCGGTCGGCGTCGGTGCTCTTCCTTCGCTGAAGGCGCTGGAAGATGCCGGCGTCGAGTCCGACGACGAGTTATCGTACCGACGCCGAGAGGCGTCCGGATGACTCCCACGCTGGTTGAATAGGCTGGCGCGATCACAAGTCGCGCCAGCCTTTTTTTGTACGTACGCCGGTACGAAGAAACATCTCGGCGCGATTCCTCTCCGTTCCAACGAGCATTATTTTTGGAAAAAAATCTGCTATGTGTCTTGAGATCCAATGACAACCAAATCCGAATCAAGCACCACCCACAATGGCAAGCCAAGTGTGAGTTTTACTCGCCCTGAGGTCGCCGTTTTTGGCATGAACAGCATGGTTCTGGATTCCGTCATGCAAGCGGAGGTGTCGAGTCGAAGAGATGCCATGTCGTGGCCAGACAATCTCCAGATTGTCTACACGTTCAAGTTCCCAGCCGCAGCCAAAGAGTTCCGCAAGTTGTTCTCGACGGACTTCAACATCTTCGCTACCGACCAGTGGGTTTCCGGTTTCGCCAACAACCGTGTCAACGTCAACGTGCTTGGGTTTGGGCAATGGACAATCAAGTGCCCCTTCGTCCCCAAGGCGCTCGTGGTCAGTGTCGATGCTGATGCGTATGCCTACTGCATCCCAGTCGGTCGAGTGAATGCCGCCTTCGCCAATGATGCCAATGCCACTCCATCCTATACCGAAGGGAGTGGGGTCTGTAACGCTGGCACCGTGCAAGGAGAGCTTCGTGGAAACGCGCTTTTTCGGCACGGCGTGTTTACCAACTTGATCCGGCAATACTTGCTCATGGGAACTGGAATTCGCGTGGAGTTCGATTGCGACGGCATCATTTTGGATTACCCGATGAGAGCAGTGGGTCTTGCAAGTAGCTACGTGGCTCCACCAGGAGCCACCGTGTTGGAGTCCTACCAGCAAGATTTGTCTGACCTCAATTTTCAATTGAAGGATCTCAACTCTCCCTATCGTTATGTATCGGAGAACGCTCAGAACTCTGGCTACGGAGATCTGGAAGATGCGTCGTTCGAGAAATTCGTGGTGGCCACCCCCAACGGGACACAAGAGGAATTTGACGGCACCATTCCCATTCGAGGTGTCATGTTGCTAGCTGGGCAAGGTCTGGACATCATCGTTTACACGATCCCAGGTTTGGAGCATTTGCGTGATCAATTGCTCGCCCAAGCAGAGATTGTGGCTTTCAACATCGGCCATGATCTGCCAACAAAATTGGCTCAAGATGCATTCAATGCCATCTGGAGGAATTTGACCGAAGTTCATTTCGTCTTGCTGGATGGAACCGAGGTGGTGGTCAACTTCAATGAGTCCATCCCAAACCCTACAAAGATCCTTCGTATCGAACGTGATGGGAATGGGTTCAAAGCGATTCCAACCGTTCCTGCGTACATCGGCCCTGTGGTGATAACTCCACCTGATTACGGCCCAGGATCTGCATCTCCAGATCAACCGTTCCCGACCGCTGATCTCGACATTTTTCACTATGAGCGAGAGGTTGGTTCTCAAGCAACCGAGTTGATCAACCACGGTGAGTTGCAGATGTCTTTCACACTCTATGGAACCTATGTTCCAAAAAAGATGTACCTCGACTACTTCAACAAGTTTGCCGTATCGAATCCACATCTGCGCGAACTCATCTTGTCTAGCAAGATGTCTCGCGATGTATTGAGCGCGCTACTGATCAAGTATCACGATGAGTTTGGAGTGATCAAGAACGAAGCAGAAAGTCTTGGTATTCACGCATTGGAATCTTTGCGATTGGCAGAATCGACAGCCGACGAAGATTGATCTCGTTTCGGGCATATAGCCAACGAACCATTGGGAGAATGCAACGTGTCGAAAAAAACCAACCAAAGAGAGCATGGTTCGATGATCTTCGGACTTCGATCCATTGACATCAACGAAGTCATGGAACGATCTGTCGAGAATATTTTGGATGCCATGTCGTGGCCCGATGTTCTCCAGGTCGTCTACACGTTCAAATTCCCCGAGGCGTGCAACGAGTTCCGCAAGCTGTTCTCGACGGACTTCAACATCTTCGCCACCGACCAGTGGGTCTCTGGC
>JAKQFZ010000885.1 GCA_029558215.1 Candidatus Omnitrophota bacterium | reverse complement strand
CCCAGAGCACAAGGGGGAGCGAGTTCTATGGATGGCTGCCTTGTGTGGACTTTGTGTTTTCCTTTTCCACAGTCTGGTGACATTCCCCATGCAGATGCCCGCAAATCGGATTGTCGCTTTACTCTTCTTGGCCATTTCAACTGCTCCGGCTGCAAGTGAACACAAGGCCTGTCCGGTTGTACGGGAAGGCAGACGACAGAGGTTCAGTCCCACAATGGTGCTTGCCATGGCGATACTGACGTTCGGCGTTGCCGCCACCATTGTCAGGCCGATTATCTCTGACCACCTCCTCTGGAAAGCACTTCGAACGAGCAATCCGGTTCGTCGTTTCTATCTTGAGCGTGCGGTTGACTGGAATCCAGACTCCTGGACGAATTGGTTCTACTATGGAGAGGCCTTGAGGGCTGAAGGAAAGACGTCGGCTGCCGTGATGGCTTGGGAACACGCGGCGCAACTGGAAGAGCGACTTGTGACGCACGAACTGCTCTATCGGGCGTATTTGGAATTGGGGAGGGGAAGCGATCTTGTCAGGCAAGCTGAAGCCATTGTTCGGCTGAATCCCTGCTATCCGCCAAACCAACTTCGGCTTGGCGATGAATACAAGAGAATGGGTCGCTCCAATGAGGCACTCAAAGCCTATCGAGAGGCGCTAAGACTGGATCCTTCTCTTGAGGGAATCGTCGTAACAAAGACCAGGTCGCTCATCCAAGATACCGGACAGGGAGACGATTCGTAGGGGCTCCGTCCAGCAGAGCAGGACGCCCTAATCCTCTCCTCGGGAAATATCGAGCTGCCGAAATTCTCAGAAGCACGATCCAAACCTTGACAAGATGTTAGAGAATGCTAGAATCAGATTAACAATACGGCTATAGGTTCATCTGGCTTTTCAAAGGGGGTAGGTATCCGTCCTATCGGAGTAACTGAGGAGTATTGTGCCTTTTTCCCAATGATGATTTCGAAGGATACTTGTGTTGTATTGGTTCTCGAAAGGGGCTTTCTTGGTACTTGGGGCAATTCTTAAGTGTTTCTGAAAACCTAGCCATACGAAGATCTTGATCAGATAAGGGAGCAAGAAGATGGACAAAAGACTGACACGGTGCTCTGTGGTGATATTGGGAGCCTTCGTGCTCTGTGGAAACGCCTTTGCGCAGTGGGCAACCCAGACGGTCAATTTGCATGCCGGATGGAACGCCATCTTTCTTGAGCTGGAACCATATCCTCAGCAGTGTGAGTTCCAACTGGAAGGTCTGCCCATTCTGAGTGTCTGGACCTGCGATCAGGTGAGTTCGCCGATGCAGTTCATCCAGAACCCTGATGAACTGCTGCCGGAGATGCCCGAATGGCGATACTTTTTCCCACCGGCAAGCCCTGAATCCTTTGCCACGAACCTCAGAGATTTCCAGGCAGGCAGATGCTATCTGATCAGAACTTCTCAAGCAGCCACATGGAATATCATCGGCAAACCGAAACTGACACAACAAAGATGGAAACCGGATTCATACAATCTCGTTGGATGCTATGTTGACGAAACCGCGCCACCAACTCTGGCCACATGGTTCAGCGGCTCTCCAGCGCACACACCCTTGGATGTCTGGGAGTTCGGCGCAGACGACCGGTGGCACCAGATTACCAGTCCGACAACCGCTTCCGTCCAGAGGGGGATCGCCTATTGGGTCTACTGCAAGGGAGCTTCAGATTACCAGGGACCAGTTACCGTGAATCTTTCCGGAGAAGACATCCTGACCTATCAGCGCCTGACGACACAGAAGCAGGTTGAAGTCAGCCACAACGCATTGGGGAACCGCAGCGTGACCCTAACTCTCCTGTCTTCACAGCCCGTTCCACCGCAACGACCGGATGTACCGGATGTGGAACTCCTGCCATACACAGGAGATGTTCCTCTGGCATACTATGGGTTGGGATTGCTGACAGGGGAAGCACGCTTCCAGTTTCACGACCTTCCCGTCACCGTCTCGTTCAGTTCCACGGAGAGAGTCGCCAAGATGATTCGGCTTGCCGTACAGCGACGCAGAATGATCTCTGACAGCGAGGACAGCTACTACCAAAGCCTTGTCGAGGTTAAGGATGGCAAAGGCTTTCGACGCCTCTTTGGGGTGGTCAGCGAAGGACGCTCATCAACAGGAAGCAGGATGAGAAGGTCGTCACTTGCGGCAGCGAATCCACCGGAAGAAATGGGGCTCTGGGTGGGAACAGTGGTGTTGGATAAGGTGGTTGACGCACAAGGTGCATTTGCTGAAACGCCCTCTGATTTCAATTTCAGGGCGATCGTTCATGTTGATCAAAATGGCACCGTCCGGCTTCTGAACGAAGTTACGGAGCTCTACAGAAAGACGGTCATGAGAACAGACCCCGACACGGGAGCCGAAGTGGAAGACACACCGGGGCGGTACATCCTGATGACCCGCACCGCGCCCGAGTCTTTGAAGAATGAGATAGGAGATGCGGTCATTCCTGGGAGCAGCCGTGATGGCAGGCCTTTCGCAAACAGGATCAGTTCTGCGATGTTCTCTCTGCATGATGCAGACGGGAATCCCGAAGATCCAGCGATGACACTGTCAGGGAGTTTCTACAGTGGCGGCAGTATGTTGAGCGCCAACATCGTTCTTGAGGATCACGATCCCCTCAATCCTTTCCATCATCAGTTTCATCCTCAGCACAAATATGTAGACAATCCCAGCCCTCTCAACACGTTCAACATCACGCGACAGATCAAGTTCACATTCGATGATCGCAACGACGACTCAGTTCCCGAAGCCCACGAACCTGGGTGGGGTGACAACCTTGTTGCGGGAGAGTACGAGGAGATCATCACGGGCATAAGAAAAGTGGACGAAGGAACACCGGCCATTCGAGTGGGAGGGAGATTCTCGCTTTCTCGAGTCTCGATGGTGGGCGTCCTGAATGATGGTCTGTGAGAAGGAAAGGAGCAAGAACAATGACACGGAAACAAGAAGACAGAAACATGAGGTTCGATACAGACAACGTTATTGCTGCTTCTTTCAAGGAGACCACAAGTATGTCAGCACCAATGTCACATTGCATCCGCGGTCTTAGAGCGAGGGTATTTCTCACGCTGCTCTTCGTTGGACTCACTATCGCCGTTCCTTTGGCGGGCGCTGAGAATATTGTGATTGACTCAAACGCCCTGACGATGGGTGGCAGTCCGAGTTCCTTCCGTGGGGTGCCGTTCAGAACGGTTGATGAAGGCGGCTGTGTTGCTTTCTATATTGCCGGGGATCTGACTATCAACTCGGATGATACCGTGACTCTCGCTGGAACCCGAGCGATCCGGCTCATCGTTGGTGGCAACGCTGTATTCAATGCCGGGGCAGTTGTCAATGGTTCAGGAAACGGAAGAACTGCTGGTCCTGGAGGCGGATTGGGTGGCGCTGCGGGTTCGGGCGGCAGTGCTG
The DNA here is from genome assembly GCA_029558215.1 of Candidatus Omnitrophota bacterium. Taxonomy (GTDB): domain Bacteria; phylum Hinthialibacterota; class Hinthialibacteria; order JAKQFZ01; family JAKQFZ01; genus JAKQFZ01. The sequence goes on along the minus strand of JAKQFZ010000885.1, from coordinate 209 downwards.
CCAGGAGCCCCAGCGCAAATAGTCTGGGCTATGGCGGACGCGGCGGAATGTATGGCAGCGTGACGAGTTCAGAGAATGGGCTTGCCGGTACAAAAGCCGCCAATCAGAATGCGTTCACCCCGGGTGGCAATGGCAGCGCAAATCCTGGACAGCATGGATACAATGCTATTGGGGGCGGTGCTCCAGTACCGTCCTATGTGGGGATTGGA
>JAKQFZ010000875.1 GCA_029558215.1 Candidatus Omnitrophota bacterium | reverse complement strand
CCCAGAGCCTCTCATCATGAAAACAAGCGTCGAGAGGAATCTCAGTGGTCAGACCGAATGCACCGTAAATCTCGCTTCTGAGGTCTTGCTGAATCCTTGCCAACCACCATCCAGATGTCCTGGTCAGGATCGCCATCCAGGAACCATGGGAGACCACTTTCACCGCTTCCAGATCATCGAAGCGATGGACCAGTTTGAGTGATGATCCGTTCGTGTCGAAGATGAGAACACCCTCAGCGTCATCGGCAACGGCAAGCAGTTCGCCAACGGTGCAAATCGAAAGCGGGTTGACCGTATAGGAGACTTCAAGGACTTGTGGTTTTGCCGGAATGCCTACATCCACAGCAACAAGTCCCTGACCGGTGGAATAGTCACCCTGCGCCGCCAGATAGACACGCTCGCCAAGAAGGGTCAGATCGTTGCCTGAAAATCCTGAAGCCAACTGGGAGAGAAACAGAGGCTGACTGGGATCGGTTCGATCATAGATCTTCAGCCCGAACCGCTGTGACGCGACGAAGAGGAGATTGTCAGAAGCCATCGTGCGGACGGCGTTCCCTGTTCTCTCTGTATCCATGCCGATCAGCTGTGGATCAGCGGGATTGGAGATATCCGCGACGAAGAACCCCGCAGTCTTGCTCGACAGATATGCAACCGAGCCGCTCACCGACACGGAATCAACTGGATAGGGGCATTTCAACGATCCTACTGCACGCCAGGAGCCATCCTGCGCGGTGTCGAGAATGATCAGGCCGTCTCTGGCATCTACGAGAAACAGATGCGTTCCATCTGTTGTGATTCCTCTGGGTGCAGTTGACGGCTTGGATGCAACAGCTGCAGGTGCTTTGCGTGAGCGGTCATCGAATACCCGAAAGCCCATATCGTCGCCGAGAACAAAGGTATTTCCATTCCGCCCGGCGACGGATCTCGCTGACGACAGAAGCCCAAGGCAAGCGGTGATTTCCGGAGTGCCTGATTCCACCTTGTTCAGATACGTGAGATTTCCTGCCGCATGGACTGCCTGATTCCCTGAGGCAGATATGCTTCCATATTGGAGTTGGGGGATGCTCCAGACCTTTGTCGCTGCAAAGGGTTGTTCCGTGATCTGAAAACCACAAAGCCCTGATGAACCGCAGGCGAGAAGCACATGGTCGGAGAAGCCAATCCGAGTGACACTGCCTCCTATACGAAGCCGCTCAATGGGTTTGTCTGGTTTTGAAAGATCAAGAACGACAAGCCCGTCATCTCCCAGAGCGACAAAAGCGTTCTGGTTGCTGAATACGATCTGATGAATACATCCACCAACGCTGCATTCAGAGACAAACTTCGGGTACTCTGGCTGGCTGACATTCCAGAATGAAATCTCGTCCAAACCGGACGACAATGCCATGAGGGAGTCTTCGATCGCAGCAACAAATACAGGAGAGCCTGAGATAACCGATTGACGCTCAAGAGAACTGTCTTCCAGAACTCGGTAGAGCCGCGCTCCCTCGTCACCGGCGGCAATGCTGAGAATGTCCTCGCTCAGCACCACATCAAACGCTTTCCCTTCTGTTGTCGCGTCCACCACGGAAAGTGGACTCAGGTGCACCGAGATCAACCCGGACTCTCCGGCAGCGATATAGGCGGCCTGTGCTGTCAGCGCAAATCCAAATACTTCCGGAACGTTGGGGAACTGGAGCGCAGCGAGTGCCCCTGGAATATCAGGCAGAGATGTTCTCTGTAACTGCTCGCGATTTGTGCACTCAATCGTGTGTGCAGGGGAGACCCCGCGCTCTGTGTTCTGTCTCCCGAGAGTTTCTTTCTCGGTCATGCCACAGGGTTCTGCGACTGCGACACTCGCCCCTTCGGATTTGTCATACAAGGGTACGTCCGACAGGGGCAGAGTTTCGCGTCCAACACCCTGAATCTGCAAGAGTGTTCCTGCACCTGGTGCCAGACCAACATAGAACTCCGCGAGCAACCCTTGATCGGTGCTGGTGATTCGATGGGGAACGACTGTATTGCGAAACACGTCATGGACAATGAATTGCTGTGTAACGCTGGCGGGGCAGGAGACGGGGATTGACCTTTCTGTTTTGACGTCTCGGTTCACAACGAATGCGAAACACTGGTCACTATCGTCCTTGAAGGTCTTTGTATATCCAGGCGGGGCACACGAGACAAGCGGCGCTGAAGGGTCTAGTGAAACGAGCAGTGACTCGTGCCGAATAAGCCGGGCATACATCCGACCAATGGCCTCGTAATGGGGGCGTGGCGTGAAGTCCTGACGCACCAAACCGCGCCCGCTTGGCTCATAGACGTAGTAGAGAATGCCTTGTGCGTTGTTGGCCAGCGAGAGGTAGGCCATATAGCGGCATTCCGCCGTTGTTGGGAAGCGGAGAGAGGATGGAATGTTGAGTCCCTGTAAGACCATCCAAAATGGAACACCTCTCGCGAAGGCGGTTCGTCCCCATGCCTCGATGTTGCTTTCCAGTTGGCCATACATGCCCACAGGAGTGTTGGCACCAAGAGGGTACCAGTCCGTGAAGACCGCTCGTGGCGGCAGTTCCTGGTAGATGCGATTGAGCGTCCTGGGATTCCAAAGAACATTGATCGCAGGTCGGTGCCGCAGGTCGGCATCCTCAACGGCTCGGCTGAGGATGAGGGCATTTCGAGCCATCTCCAGTGTCGGCTCATCATAGATGTTGAATGCCACGATCTGTGATGAATCCTCGATGCGTGATAGGGCATTCCGTACCTGAGCACGAGCTTCCTCTTCGCCGATCAGTCGGTCGGTTGATTCCCAAAGCATCTGCTCCAGTTCCCTGAAAAAGGGGGCAATGTTCAGACCCTGTCCATCGGCCTGTCGAAGCAACTCAGGAAGGAATTCATAATCTGTTTGGGCACATGTGAAGTTGCAGTTCTGCTCCAGCATGCTTGCCACAGTTGAACAGTAGGTTGTCTCGGCCGTCGTCTCCGTCTCCCCATACCAGCGAAACCAGGCACCTAACAGGAGCCGATTTGCCAAATCGGCGCTGTTCGCTGGATGAAAGAAGAATGAACGGTTGATGGAAACACAAAAGTCCAGACTGTGCTGTACGCTCTCTTTATCACGAACGACAATCTGTATCAGATAAGTGTCTTCCGGCAGGGACTCCCCCAGATAATCTGTCCCATCCCACATGACGCGATGGGATCCCATGTTGGCCAGCGTTGGCGATCTCAGCTGCCGCACCAAGTGTCCATCAAGATCGCGGATAATAACCTCTGTCGTGGCGTCTTCACTGAGTTGATAGGTCAATGTACAGAAGTCGCGAACGCCATCTTCATTGGGTGAGAAGTCACGAAAGTCCATCTCCGCCACCAGAAGCGCGTAGTCGCTCGATCCAATCCATGAATTCTCCGTCGCGCTCACGACAAAACCTTCTGCAAGCGAACGGAAATCCTCGATACTGCCTTCAAGTCGCTCTCCAGACTGCAAGGTTCCAACGGAACGCAGCAGATCGAAGTCGAGAAGGCACGTCGGAGCTGAAAAACTCCGCGTGGCTGGTAACACCAAGCCGTCTGTCTGTTCAACAGCAACCTGTCCAGAGAAACCTGCAGGGATGTTGCGAATGAGGAATCGCCCTCGCTCATCAGTCTCTGCTCCGAGTGTGGTCTCGGGCACAATGACCTGAACTCCTGCGACTGGAAGACCGTTCGTTCCACGGACTGATCCGGAGATAGTATAGGGCTCAGACCCATTGTCCGCGTATGGATAACTGTTTGCGGTGCTTGGGGACAATTCTGAGGACGGAAACAGTGGAGTGCTTTCCTGTGTCGTCTCCACTCCACCAAACTGAATTGTGAACGTCCCGTACTGTCCGATCTGCCATCCTCGCACCAAGGCGAAATAGACTCCAGGTTCCAAGTGCATGACAAGTCTGGAACCCAGACCTTCACCACCGTCATCATCGAGAGCGACCAATTGCCCATCGGCGTACCATTCCACAACGCTGTCGGGAAGCGTTCCGAGTTTGACTTCGACACCATAGTTCCCAGCGCTCAGTACAGGAATTGTGTAGACTTTGCATCTCTCTGCACCAGGGGCGCTTCCGATGACAGATATGCGTTGTGGCTGCTCGCGAGCGACGAATGCTTTCGTCACTTGAAGAGGCGAACTGTCTGTCAGAGTGCGCACCCGAACAGTCAACGAACCATCCACCTCTGCCGATGCAGACCAGACATTGCACGACAGCGAAAAATCCGTCTTGGGAGTCATTGCCCACTGCTGACTGAAATAGTTGTCGCGGTCACCGAGGATTCCGCGATGCATCTCTTCCTCTATCACGAAAGGCGCACCTTTTCTCTCCCAGCAGTCTGGGACGCCGTCACCATTTCCTTTCACCTCAAGAGAACCGTTGCGCAGAAACCCATCAAAGACTTCCACATCGTCCTGCCAAACCCAGTCGCCACGGGACGTTCTCGAAGACAGGGCTGCTCTGTTTGCCTCAGCAATCGGACGAAACCAGATACCTGTCTGACGGTAAAAGGATGGAGTGACGCTGGATTGGCTCGTTGTTTCCAGGTAGCCGGACGTGCCATGGAAATCCACACTATGAGAGACATTCTCAACGCCCGACTGTCCGCGCGTCCAACTGCGGTAGAGGTAAGGAATTCCAGGGGCAACGCTGATGACCTGCCAGTAGCCATTTCCTGCCAATCGAACGGAAGCCATTCCGGAGTGTGCACGTTCCGGCGCGCTCGCATCATACTTCTTGGTGTCGGCGAACGCATTCCAGCCGTCCGGAACGCCATCGGCATTTAAGTCTAGTTCGAAACCCGCATTTTGGATGGGAACACGAGCAGCCTGTGCCGCTGTCGCACACAGCACCAGAAAGCAGATCAGAAAGTACGAGGTCTTCATCCTTACAAACATCGCAACCAATACTCTTTGACCGCAGGATAGACTTCATCCACGGTCAACTCTTCCAGGCATCGAACCGCTGGACATTGAGTTCTCCAGCACGGCTGACAGGAAAGGGCTGTGGTGAGAACCAGATTTTTGGATCCGTAGGGGCCGTTGCGGATGGGGTCGGAACCACCGAATATCGCAACGGTCGGCTTTCCCAAGGCAACGGCAAGGTGCATCGGTCCTGTGTCGGGACCGATAAACAGATCCGCGGCGCGTATCGTTTCCTGCAACTGCAATTGATCCATGGCAGGGGCTGCGCTCGGAACCGATCCGAGCGATTCAAGGAAGTCGTGGCACAAGGATTCCTCACGAGGTCCCGTGCTCAGGATCACAGAGAATCCGAAATCATCGTGAAGTCGGTGGCAGACCTCGGCATAGCGTTTGGGTGACCAGCGCTTGGTCTGCCATCCCGCACCAGGATGCGTTACAACACAGGGCGGCTTCAAGCCCGCATCAGCCATCAGGCGTCTCGCCCACCCTGCTGATTCCTGATGAACAGGAAGGTCAAATCGGACAGTTGGATTGTTGATGCCAAGCGCGGAAAGCAAGGAAAGATTTCTGTCCACCACATGCCGGACATTGGCCTGAGGCACAATGCGTCTGTTGTTGAGGAGTCGTGAGAGTTCCCTGCCGTCCTTGTCTCCATATCCGATGCGCATTCGAGCACCTGAGAGCAGTCCCCAGACGGCGCTTTTGGTCAGACCCTGAAGATCAACGCTCACATCATAGTGAGCCTGCCGGACTTCCTTGACCAGAGACAGGAACGGTTTTGACGAGCCGCTCTTGCGAAAAGTCTTGCTGCCACCACGACTCAGGCAATGCAGTTGATCCAATCCCGACATTCTTTCCAGAAGAGGCGCGGCGAATTCCTCAACCACCCAACCGATATGTGCCTTGGGAAAGGCAGCACGAAGCGCATGAAGACAGGGCAACGCGTGGATCACATCGCCAATGGCGCTGAGTCGAACGATGAGAATCCGTGAGGGTGAGTCACTCATAGCGACCGTATCTTGCCGATGATATCCGTGGTTGAATGATCCTTTGGATCCCCAACCAATGCCGTTCTGCCCCCATACTCGGCGACGACCGCCGCTTCGGGAACCTGTTCGGGCGTTCGGTAGTCTGTTCCTTTGGCGTGGATGTCCGGTTTGAGTGTTCGAAGCAGTCGCGACACCTTCGTGTCATCGAAAGAAGTCACATAATCCACAGCAGCAATGGCTGCGACGAGACAGATTCTGTCGTACTCCTGCAGGATCGGTCGGGTCGAGCCTTTGATGCTCCGGACAGAAACATCGCTGTTGACTGCCACGATGAGCAAATCCCCAAGAGCCTTGGCTCCCTGCAGATAGCGGACATGCCCCACATGGAGCAGATCAAAAGCGCCATTGCCAAGGACGACGGTCTTGCCCTGGGCTTTCGCCTCTTGAACAATCTCGACGAGTTGCTCGACGGTTCTGTACTTTGCAATGGTGGTCAAGTCATCCATACCGAATTGAGGTACTCCTTTGGAACGCGAGGAAACCGACGGTGCGATCAGTTGCCGAAGTCCATCTTGGTAAACATGTTTACCTGAAGATCAGCAATGCTGTTCTCCGTCACCCGCCTTCCCTCGTATTCATATTCCCCCTCGGTTTCGAGATAGTGCGTCCCCTTCTGCTCTGTGCGAAGGACACGACCCTTCTTGATGTCGAAGTAGATCACTCCCTGAAAACTCTGCTTCATCTTTTTCACGACGAGTTTTCGGACGTTGATCTGTCCGGGTTCTGGATTAGGCTGGCTCGGCAGTTTGCCGTCAATCACGACCTTGTCCGATTCCGCTGAACGCTTAACGCCGATGATGGCGACAGGTTCTCCTCTGTCATTTGGATCCACTCGCAAGAGGACATACTCTGTTTTGGAGTCCACCGGCTTGGTGTTGGTAGCGAGAAACATCTCGTTGGTCTCTCTCCACGCCTCACCCACTTTGATCGGCTGTTCGGGAAAAACGACAAATCCGTGTGCCATCTGGCTTGGTAGATCCGCATTGGGGATCATTCCGGCAAGCTGATCCAACGACGAGAAATCCTTCAGCTCTCCTCGGGGCGAAATAGTGATGAACACTTTGGTTCCCAACAGTTCCTGGAATGGATGGGGGCCTGGATTGGTGCGTCTGTCAAAA
>JAKQFZ010000861.1 GCA_029558215.1 Candidatus Omnitrophota bacterium | reverse complement strand
CGTTCCTTCCTTCTGCTGGGGTGGCGCGGACGGTCTGGTCGAGTACCGCGTGGACAAGTTCCTGCAGGTTGCCGAGCGCGTTATGGCTCGTCGCAAACTCCAGATCAGTGCCGCCGAAAAGGCAGTGTTGACCAAGGTTTTCGAACTGACTGCCAATGAGCGCGCAGCACTGAAGAAGTAACAAACGACACCCTCACGGGTGACACAGACAGAAACACAAACAGGGGAGTCCTCACGACTTCCCTGTTTCCTTTTTCTCACTGCCGGATTTGCGGAGAAACCTTCCTGACAGGGTCAAACCTTGTGGGGGAGCGGAAAAGGATCTCCTTCGCTCACTTCTGGAAAAGTGTTGGGAGACGCCTCACTTCTTCATCCTTCGAGGAATGTGGGGATCCTCACTCATCCAACATCTTTTTCAGTTTCAGGATTGCTTCGGCAATCTTTCTGCGCTGTTGTCGAAGGTGCTTCGGGTGTTCCGAGTAGACTGTGATGGTCTCCAACAGATCCGTCGGAACATCAAGCAGAAAGACCTCATCACCAACGTCGAGTCCACCTTGCTGGGCACGAACAATCAACTCCTGAAGTACCCAATAATACTCATAGTCCTCAATGCCGTCGCGGATATTCTCAAACTGAAGAGTGGTCAATGCGCCGTTGGGTCCTGGGCATATCAACTCTCCGTCACCATCGGGACCCGGCAGAAAATATGGTTTCCATTCGGTCAGAGGGCCAGTTTCTATCGGTTTCTCATAATGATTCCATCCGGCAACCCGGTAATAGAGAAACCCGTCCGGCTTGTATTTCCAGGCCGCTGTCCCCATCAGGAGCCTGGAACGAATGGCGGGGAACTGGCAGAAGAAGTTCAGATCGTTGCCCCCTTTCGGTACACAACAAACATACCACCACGCCTTCTTGCCAATCGCGCGTCCCTTTTCGATCAACTCCAAATCCTCAAGGTAGGTCGGGCTCAAGGGACACCAGATATCCATACTGCTATCAATGGGACCCCCTTTGACACCGTAGCTGCGGTCGTAACCCGTTGTCATGAGCGGAATGTCGGGAAAGGCTGTCTTGACCTTTGTGGCAACACGGTTCAGCGACTCGAAATCATGCGTTTCGTCGAAGAAGTAGATCATCATGTTACTACGAGGCCAACCCGCTGCATCTGCCACGCGCAGGGATTCCTCGATCATCTCGATGAAGTCAGGCACATAGTCATCAATGCTCTTGCCTGCCCTGTCAGCGAAAACGGGATGGATGTAGCCAAGATTCCACCAACGAGAGCCGGCATCCCAAAGCCTTTTCAATTCAGCGGGATCTGAAAGTGTTGGATAGCCAACAGATGCACCATGCTTCGGTTCTCCCGCTGCTTGTTGTGAATACAGGGTTGTCACAGAAAGGCGATGGTCAATCAAGAAGTCAAACATCTCGCGCGCCATTCTTGTGTCAAAGCGTTCTCTGTAGAGTCTCCTGTAATCCGCCTCAGTAATCCCCCATACGGTGAGCAGGTGTTGCTCTTTGGGAATGGCGAAATCCCAGACCTCAACAGACAGATTCATCTTCCGAGGCTTCATCCTATTGGCACTCACCTCCAACACTCCTCGGTAGAGTCCCGATGGCGTGTCTTCACGCGTTCGGATGGTGACCCAGAGAGGTTGCGCTTGTCCGCGATTCACATCAACTGAACTCATGGAATCCAATATCGGAACAGGCCACCACTCCGAGTCGGAAACAATGGCAGGCTTGATGGACTTCATATAACCCATCACGTGAACTGTGACATCTGAGGCAGAAATCCGACTGCCTTCGTCGGAAGAAAGGTCGGTCACCGTCCATGTAGCGTTCTGGATATCCGCATCAACTGGGATCAGGGCAATCTGAATGGATTCAAACTCGTTTCGAGCCATCTCGATGTGCGCTGTATCGGTGAGTGGCTGAGGCAACTTTCTGATCTCTCGCAAGACGTTTGTCATGCTGTCAACAGCGGAGAGTGCATACTCGGAGCCGTGCCAACGTTCCTTTGCATACATTGCCAGTTCCGCAACGACGAGGTCATCAGTGAATTCCTCCCATCCTTGGTCGAGACGCTCGATCTGTTTTTGCAGGCCGAGCCCCTTCTTTTCAGAGAGGCGTCTTCGAGAATAGAGAGTGCGTTCCATCTTGAGGATCTGTTTTTCCACTGAGCGAATGAGGGTCCTTGGTCTTCCAGCAGGTATGTCTCCATCTGCAAAACGGCTCTGCACGATGGCAGCCAACTGGCGGCGCTGAGCCTTCACACTGCGGGCAAGATGGCGGGTGAGAAAGGTCGTGAACATCTTGTCCGACATCTCAACATCGAACACCAGTTTGGGTCGAGTGGATAAATCCTCCTTGTTGTCTGAACTTCGAAACACCACACAGTGCCCTTTCTCTTTGGCATCAGTGGGGGCTATTCTGAGTCCGGCGTTTGCTGGCTGACCCAACCAACCTTGAACGGTGTCTGGACTCAGATCAAACTCGATCCAGCCTTCGTGTTCTTTAGAAATGGTGATGGAACTGACGGGAGGCACAAGATAGTCTGTTCCCTCTCTGACAAGGCCTGGTGCTCCTGCCCAAGGGCGCGTGTTGTATGCCATCCAGTTCCAGCAACTTGTTCCTTGTTGGGGAATGCGCACCCCTTCATTATGTCCAGCAATCCATCCTGCGTTCGCTGGAGCAACAAGACAGGCGCTCACTGAAATCTGGTCATTCGGCCACTCCTTGGAGGTGTCAAACAGAAAAAGACTTGCCCGAAGCACTTTCGCCTCCGCTGGGAGATCGGAAAGATCGAATCGGATAAGCGTGACAAGATTTTCTCCCCAACGATTTATGCCCGTCGCGACGGTCGGATGGTTCCCATAGTTCACATTGGCGACAGAGTCAGGAGCGTAGAGAAAGGTATCCTGCACACCGTCATAGCCATTCAGTCCCTGCTGAAAGGTCAGCGTCTTGATCTCGGCTTGAGCACCGACAACCAAACAAAGGCACAATAAGACTACAGTGACGAAGACTCGCATTTTCCGCTCTCCAATTGTTGGGTTACGACCGGGCTATCAGCTGCACAACTATCAAAACATACTCCTGTAGATCCGCATCGTCAAAGGCATGTTCAGGAGATGGGCGTGTACCAACGTTTCGATTATTGGGCTTTGCACTCTTTGACCCCAGATCATTCTGACGTTGTTACAGAGATGAAATCGCGGTACGATCTCAGGAAATGTGCACCCGAGAGGATAGTAGAATGTTCTCACAAGCTACAACACAGTATAGAGGTTTCGACGGGATTTCAGTCGTTCATCTTTCGATTCTGCTCTCGTTGTCATTCCTCTTCACGTATCCTTGCTGTATCCAGGCGGCGGTTGTTTTCAATGGGCTGGAGATCTCTGAGCAGGGATTCCGTGAGATACCACTCGAATCCGACACGCTTCAGCAACGGCCAAGTGATGCCGTGCAGGATACGTTCCAGAGACCTGGAACGGGAACGTCGGTTGGAAGTGTTTCATCATCAAGCCTCAAAGAACGCCGGTTCGTTGTGGAAAGCGGCCTGAGCGCCCAGGAACTGATGGCGACACTGAAGCCGTTTGGGTGCAACCTGGTGAAATACCTCGGCGATCAAGGGTTTGTGATCTCATTCGAACAGGGAGCAGACATTAACCGAGTCAAAGCCCAGACAGGGATTCAGTGGATTGTGCCTCTGCATTCTCGCATCAAGATGGACTCAAATCTGGCCGCCGAGGGAATCATCGAGGACGTGCCCATTCTCGTACACCTCTTTCCTGACGCCTCTTCAGGCAATGTCTGCAAGTCTATCGAGCGGCTGCTTCCGGATCAACCTGTCCAAGTTGGCAGAAGTCGCATCGGGTTTCGTTGTCCTCGTGGAAAGTTGCTCGGAGTAGTCTCCCAAATTGCCGACTTGGAAGATGTCTTCTTTGTGGAAAGGGACAGGGGTGTTGTCCTGCTGAATCGGGATGCCATCCGGATTCTCCAATCGGGAGTGTATACCGGCACGGCTGCTTTGTTTGAGAAGGGACTCTTCGGACAAGGCCAGATTGCCGCGGTGTGTGACACAGGGATAGATGCGGACTCCTGTTTTTTTCGGGATCCGTCCGGCACTCTGCCCCCCACAAATCTGGCCTTTGGAACCGTTGTTGAGGCAACTCGAAGAAAAGTCATCGCCGTGAATTTCCTCTACTCGGCAGATCAGCCCGACAATTCGACCCACTGGGACAATCAAGGTCACGGGACTTCCGTCGCCGGCTGCATTGGTGGAAGTCACATTTCCGATCCGACCAGCAGCACCAACTACAATGGAATGGCACCAATGGCTCAATTCGTGATCCAGGATGCGGGTTTTCAGTATGACGACTGCGCTGATCTGCCGGGTCTTGGATGTCCCGTCATTGATCTTGCTCCCGTTTTCGAGCAGACCTATGTTCAAGGAGCACGACTGCATAACAACAGCTGGGGCGACAGAGAGAACGATCTCCCTCACAACACCTACACCGCACGCTGTCAGGATGTTGATCTGTTCACCTGGAACCACAAGGACTTTCTTGTCGTCTGCGCCGCGGGCAATGAGGGAACTGCCTTCGGTGCAGTGACCAGCCCGAGTGTTGCCAAGAATGCGCTCAGCGTGGGTGGCACGAACAACGGCGCTCAGGCCGATTCGATTATCTATTTCTCCAGCCGTGGGCCAGCCAGCGACGGCAGAATAAAGCCCGATCTGGTCGCTCCGGCTTCAGTACTCACAGCCCGCTCCGATCGCAATGTGCTGACGGGCAACTGTGATCTGAACTCAACGCAAGGAACCAGTTTTGCATCACCGCTCACGGTGGGAGCCGCCTGTCTTGTGCGTGAATACCTTCAGAAGGGCTATGCTCCAACGGGTGTTCCCAGGCAGGAGAA
>JAKQFZ010000845.1 GCA_029558215.1 Candidatus Omnitrophota bacterium | reverse complement strand
CTCTCCTGGTACCGCTACGAAGAACAAGGCATCAACACACTCCGAGTGGACGAGAAATACGACTCGGACTCCGACCAGTTGATCACTGATGATGATCAGTGGAGGGTGCAGAGGTACGGGACGGGGAATAACAAAGAAACTGTGTTTGGTTATTCCTCAGCTTACTCTGGCGTTCCCAGCAGTACGGAGCAGCTTGTGTACGCAGTGGACAGATCAAGAAGCGTTGTGGGTGTTTGGGATTCCAATGGGTTATTCACTGGAGATACGCCTTTTGAACAGGATGCATTCGGGAATGAGATTAATGGATCATGGCGTCCGAACGCCAGACTACTGTGGTGGAGTCAGGAATACGACTCCGATGTTTCCCTGTACTACTTCGGTGGGAAACGCTCCTGGTTTTCCCCCGAGCGCGGCATGTATTTACAGCATGGGAGCGGGTATGGGATACCGGGTCAGAATCCGACGCGCACTAGAATCATGGTTCACCCCGATGATCCCAGACGTGATTTTGACGACCCTGACCCCATCTATGATGAGTACTTGGACTGTTGCGATGCCTGCAAATCTGCGTTTCCTGGAAACTCCAAAGTGAAGCAATGCCAGAGAGCGCTATGCTATGCTGAGTGTATGGCAGAGTACGTTCTTAAGAAACACGGTGGCAAGATCCTAATAGGAGTATGCGTGGTTGGTGGGGTAGTCACTATCGGAATTTGCACGGGGGGGGCCGGCGGAGCTGTCGTTGGATCTCTCTGTTGTGCCGGTGTCTAGGTCAGGGTATGTGAGATGTTCTATCTGTTTGCTTCGCAAAGCGTGGGCAGAGAGGAATACCGAATTGCTTGGTTCACCGAGACAGTCATTGCCTCTGAGCTCTTGCTCTGCTCTGAGGAGTGTGCTTCACTGATCTCTATAGCCCAGTTGGAGAGTTATCTTGTGGAAAGAACGATCTGCTGTCTATCACTTGCCGGGAATGTCGGTATTCCTGATCCTGAGGAGTGGATCAAGAACTATGTAGGGATTTGTGTTCCATCAGTCCATCAACTGATACAGGCGTCTCACACAGAAGGGAACAATTCGTGTGCCTTTCGGTCGACGAAACAGGATTCGATAGCCGTCTCCCATGCGCTTGAAGACGATCCTAGGTTTCGGCGATTCGTTGTCCGGATGAAGAAGGTGCTTCGGATGGTATCACGAAAGTTGAGTTTGTAGAGAGGGTTCTTGTCCACGAAAGAAAAGAGTCCGAATTCTCTAGGTGGATGGTGCGTAAACCGGTTTCTCCGGAAACCGGCATTCTGGGTTGATGACGACCCGGGTTACTGGGTACCATGCCTTTGACGACGCGGGTTTGCTGGTGTACGGTTCAGTAGCAGAGCAGGATTCATTTGGAGCGGAGATGAACGGCAGTTGGGGAGATTCGAGTGTGACAAAGCACAACTGGGGTTGTGAATACGACTCTGACGTTGCCCTGTACTACTTCGGCGGCAAACGCTCCTGGTTCTCA
>JAKQFZ010000833.1 GCA_029558215.1 Candidatus Omnitrophota bacterium | reverse complement strand
TGGCTTTGCCGACACTGAGATCGATGTGACCGGCGATGCGGGTGCAAATCCTGGCTCTTATACTGGGGCCTCGATTGTTGCAATCGTCAATGCTGAACTCGCCTTGGTTGACCCATCCCTTTCAACAGCTCTTTCATTCCAAGATGGGCAGCTCAGACTCACGGCTCCAGATCCTTCTCTTGGTAAAGACTCTGAGATCCGAGTGGTTGCCCCAAGCGGGCAAGATGCAACCAATGAACTTTTTGGAATCAGCGAAACTGCCTACCCTTACTCTTTCATTGGAGTCGGGGGCAAGGCTGTGATCGATCAGGCTCGTATCGATGAAGGCTCTCAATTCCTTCTCTTCCAAGTGGTTCAAGGCCAAACGGTGACAGAGGCCCCGCTTGCATCAAGCGATGGCTCTCCAAACCAAGAATATGAACTTGGCTACCGACCATTGATCGATGGGACTCTGGTTGTCGAAGTTGATGAAGGCTCAGGCTTTACGGCTTACGATGAACTTGAGAACTTCCTCAATGCTGACGGGGCTCGTAAGGGCTTCACAAAAGAAACCGATGCAGACGATCTGACAACGATCAAGTTCGGCGATGGGGTGAACGGCAAGATCCCACCTGCGGGAGTCGACAACATCCGAGTGAGCTACCGAATCGGGGCTGATCAGGATGGTAACGTCGGATCTCAAACGATCGAAGTGAACCTTGCGGGGATCTCTTTCGTTGATCAGGTTTACAATCCAAGACAAGCAAGCGGCTGGGCCGCAAAGCAAGGCTCTGATGAAGAGAGCTTGGCTCGTGCAAAGATCGAAGGCCCCGCCTCTCTGAGAACTCTTGGTAAGGCGATCACGCCCGATGACATCGAGACCCTTGCGGTTCAATTTACTTCTCCGTCAACAGGGTCAAGCCCCGTTGTGAGAGCTCAAGCCATCGAAGAGACCTTTGGGGTCAAGACCGTTGAGCTTGTGGTGGTGGGTTCAGCCGGAGCACTCTTGAATCAAACTCAAAGAGATGAACTCGAGGATTACTTCAACGGCAACAAGCCAAAGAACATCAACGGAGTTCTGGTCACAAACCATGAGGTGACGACTGTGAACTACACGCCGAGACCAGTTGATGTGACAGCCGTGGTGACGGGAACGGTTGCAGCAGAGTCCGTGAAGAACGCGCTCGCGGCCCTCCTCAATCCCGAAGCCAAGTATGATGACAATGTGACTTATCGATGGGAGTTCGGTGGTGAGATCCCGACCTCTCTGATCATTGCCGCGATCCATGATACCGATCCGGTCAATGTGAAAAAGGTAGTTCTCACAGTTCCAGCGGCAAACATTGTCCTTGGAGCGAGAGAGCTTCCTGTACCGGGCAACTTTAACGTGACAGTAGTTGCGCCGACATAAGGAGAATTTGAATGGCAAAAGTAAACCAAAACTTCCCGCATGAGATATATCGTTTCGTGCATAAGCCCATCCGAGTGGAGGACCAACTCAAGGG
>JAKQFZ010000809.1 GCA_029558215.1 Candidatus Omnitrophota bacterium | reverse complement strand
ACCGTTGCTGTCATCCCCGTCGGGTGCCTTGTCCCGGTACAGCGCCACACCGCTGCTCTCGTCAAGGCTCATCGGCATGAGATCCGAATTGGTGAAGTCGTTATCATTTCCAACATTCAAGAATCGGATGCGGAGCCATTCCAGTTTCGCCGGGCTGCCAGAGTTGGAAAGCGTCCGATCGTAAAGGTTGATCCCCACAACAGCCGTCGGCTCGGACTCTGCAGTGATCGTCTGACCCGGTTCAACCAGATCGCGGAAGAACACTGGGACATTTGCGGCAATCGGATGCACTTCCCGCCGAGTGTTCTCAACGGATACACCACTTCGGAATCGGACGTCTCCGTCGTCTATCCAGATTTTGAAGGTGTCTCGATAGTCAATCTCATCACTGGTGCGAACCACCACAAAGAAATCAAACCCCTTGGTCTTTGCAGTCTGGTCGTCTCCTGGGACATCCAGACCGGCGATCGAATTCAGGTCAACATAGATGCTTCCATCATGCTCCATGCGGAATGTCAGCGGTGCTTCCTTTGTATTGCGCAGTGGAACCGGAATGTCCATCTCATCAAACACACCCTGAATACCTGCATCGGGGTTATCCACATAGAGCCCCACACCCCCTGTCGAATCGTCAGCAAGACGCATCAGATCCTTGACATAAACAGGGGTGGCGCTGGTGACGTTTTCATATCCCTGCTGAACATCAATGTCGAACGTGCCTTCGGGCACAGATTCGTTGTAGGAATCGTAGGTCAGATTCTGGAAACGAACACGAACGTTCTCCAGTTGATCGTTGCCAGCATCTCCCTGAGGCGCATCTGCTGCATTGATACCAATGACTCCGATCGGCGAGCTGGTCGCATCCACATACGGATTGCCAATGAACGGCAGCGAACCGCCATAGCCACCCTCTTCCAGATGCTCTCCCTGCGAATACCACGGCTTGTAACCGACAATATCCCCAATGTAGAGCATGCCAAAGAGAGGCTTGGTCAGTTTTTTCATGTTCGGAAGTGCCGTATCCGGAGGATTCGGAACACTGAATCCTTCGTCAACACCCTTGTCGAGTCTGATGGCATTTCGTGCCAGACCCACCATGAAATCATCACCATAGCGCATACCCGTTGCATCAAAGCGTGCGTTGCCACTGGTGATATCGCCCCAGTCATCCCCGTCTGTCGTCAAAACTGCAAAGAAGTCGAAAGTCCTGTCGTCTGTTCTGGGAATTGCCTCTGCTTCATCGGACTGCACTTCAATCACAGCAGTATAGTAGGGCGGTTTGGGATACATCAATGAAGCTTTTAGCCAGTCGGGCTGCCCTGTCACCGGATCCAGGTCAACAAAACTGTCCAACGGTTGGCTGAGCCATCTCCAGTCAACTTGTTCCGAGTCATTTCTGCTCGCGGGCGTGTCTTTCGTCGGGTCGAACAGTCCATCTCCATCGTCACGGTACAAATACATGCCGTCCAGGTCGCCCAGAGCGAATCCACTTCCAAAGGAAGACTCGATCCACGGCGTCAGAGGTGCAAAGGCGAAGTCGCCCAAGTCCTCGTTGATGCCCTCATCAATTCCTTCATCAATTCCCTCATCAACAAGACCGTTCAAATCGTTGTCAATGCCATCTGCCATCTTTAGACCGGTCACAGGACAGATTGGGCTGCAGAATTCCCCATCACCGTCGTTGTCCAGACCGTCCGCCATCTTGAACCCGGTGATCGGATCAATTGGGCTTCCATCTTCACCGTTTCCGTTGTTGTCCAAACCGTCCGCCATCTTCACGCCGCCGCGATAGGCTTCCAGTCCCGGCATCCAACGCAGATTCGGGCTTAGCGGACTTCCCTGTTCTCCATCGCCATCATCGTCCAAAGAGATCCACTGCTCGTAAGGCTGACCGTCGGTCATCGAGATGATGCCATCGGTTCCTGGGAAGACGCACTCGTACACGTCCACGCCGCTCTGGGGATGGCCAACTCGATAGTCGTACAGTCCGTTGCCATTGTAATCAAAGTAGATCTCATCACCGGTGGCGGAGTAGCCCCGATCCCAGCGGCCATCGCCGTCGAAATCTTCCGTCTCTTGTTCGAAGATGCCGTTGCCATTTATATCTTCGTCAAGATGGAAATCATTGTCGCCATCCAGGTCGGTGTACTGAATGTCGAAAACGCCGTTGCCGTTTTCATCCACCCACACGTAGTAGTCCTTCAAATCCTCGTCCACCAGAGGATTCATATAGGTCGGAGTGTTCAGGTCTTCATCAACAAGCGCGAACTGTGGCAGGAAACTGTCTCCCGGGTTCATGGAAAAGCCGGGGTTCACGCCTGCAAAGTTGCCTTCCGGCAGCGAGTCGTTGAACGTCCTTCCCAAGACCAAGGGATTTTCTTTGATGATGTCCTCACCATCGGTGTAGTTCCCGCTGAAGTCTGAATCATTGAAGCTGAGATAGTTCACCAAGGCAAGGCTTTGAAGATCCTCACGAGCAACGGGAGTGTCCCCGCTGAGAGCGAGAATGACCGCATCCCGTTTTTCGGTGAACACCGTCGTGGATTCGATATTGATCCAGATGTCCTCTCCCAGATCGTAGGTTTGGCTGTTGTTCTGGTCCCAAAAAGCCCAAGTTGCATCCGCAACATTGAAGCCAGAAACGGTAACACCCGCAGCTGGTCTGCCAAGAATGGGGCTGTCTGCGGAGGTATAAGTATCGTCATAGTCAACTTCCAACCAGACATAAATCGGGTCATCGAGATTGTCCGCAAACACGTTGTCGAGAATACGGAATGCCGTTGCGGGAGAGCCGTTTGGAACGTTGCGCTCGCCAGGTTTGATCGAATCGTTTCCGTCCGAGTCAACGAACCGGTCAGGCTTGAACGTGTACTTTCCATCGCCATCCATATCGAAGATGACGATGTCCACGTTTTCATCAAAGACATTTCCATCCCGTACGGTATATCCGACCTTGTCAGCCTGCTGAAATGGAGTCAAGGCAGCGCCAATGGCAATGCTATCAAGCATCGTTCCGGCACCAGCTGTCACGGTGCCATCGGTGTCCAACCGCTCGTCGAGGACCGTTGCATCGCTGTAGAGACCATCGCGATCGTAGTCAAAATAATGCTCATCCACACCCGGGTCGTACAGACTGTTGGCATTTTCATCCGCCCAGTAGTCATGGTCATCATTGATTCCGTTGAGTTCTTCCTCATCAACCAGACCGTCCATGTCGTCGTCAAACAGAGTCATCTTGCCGTCCACACGACCATTGGCTCCTGCGTAGAGAACAGTGTCTGCAGGCGTGAAGATACCGTTGTTGTCATTGTCCTGAATGATCTCATCAAAGTGGGGATCGTAAACGCCAAAGTGATGAAGTGTGTCACCTGGAAGCACTGGATCATCGAGCCAGTAGTCATTGTCCGAGTTGGCTCCATCCATGCTGGACACAAAGTTCAGGAAGACCCGGCGAAGCCGATCTCGCCGTGCCGCCATCTCGATTCCGATCACGGCTGTTGGTGTGCATTCCGAGGGCAGCACCTGGGGAATCTCCAAATCCTCCAGTGAATCAAGTCCATCCGCATGTCTCTGCCCAGCGAAGTCTGGGTAGTTCGGTGGGAAGAACTTGTACTTGCGATCCATGGATCCCGCCGCAGTGATAAAGTCCCGCTCGGGCATAAGGTCTCCAGCTGAATCAACACAGGTAATCAGTTTCGTCGTAGCTTCCTTATCCAGATAAGGATCCGGATAGAAGTGCGACAGGAACACGTTGCTCAGCACGATAGAGAACTGGTCATTGTTCTGAGCACGGCTGCTGGTTGTAATGGCAACGACGAAATCCGCTTCCTGGTTGTAAATAACCGCATCATTGCCTGCAGTTCGCATATCAATGAGCATTGGGTTCGATGTCACAGGAGTGACGAGAATCGCGTCTTCTCGGTTGAACCGAGCACGGTCCCAATCGGATGGTCCCCATTCCCTGACCGAGCGCCGGAAGACCAGTACCTCACTGAAAGCCTGAAGGTTGGAGTTTGGAATCGTTCCTCGCCCTCTATCCAGAAAAAATACTTCGAAAGAGGCCCATTCAGCGGGACCGTCTTCGATGGGGGGGATGGTTCCCTGAATATTGGCTTCGCTTTCATCCACGTACACAGAGAACATCTCCGTGATCTCACTGCGCGGCATGATTCCTTGACGTTCGATGGTCAGGTCATTGAGTTGCTTGAGCGTGATGCGTGCCTGGGCAAAAGCGGGTATAAGAAGCCCAATCACGGCCACCATGAAAACTCGCAGCAACCGATTG
>JAKQFZ010000800.1 GCA_029558215.1 Candidatus Omnitrophota bacterium | reverse complement strand
CAATCGTAAAGACAAGCTCGTGATCGAGGCTCTCAAAAACATGAAGACCAAACACACTCACATTCTCAAAGCCCGTAGGCCAACAAATCGAGAAGAGATTGAGTTTGGTTCAATGCTGACTCGTGAGCAGTTGATGACCGGCAAGGCAAACCAAGACCAGATCGAAGTGGTCATTAGCGGTGATGAGTATAAGAAGCAACCGCTCAAATCAAAGTAAACAAGTTGACGAGGATCAGGGCAAGTGATCGAATTAAAGAATGGGACGCACAATCGTTTTGATACTACTGGGGATCTTGATCGGGTTATCCGTCGGGATGTTCATTGGTGCAGACATTTGTCAGCGATACTCACAATTCTCTCATTCTCTGCCCTGCTCATCGTCTCAATGATGATGTAGGAGGACAAATGAAAATCAATGAACTACGAGACATCTCTCACAGTGCTGCCCGTTCAAAGGGTTGGTGGGATGGTGTGATCAGATCTGAAGAAGAGATCGCGATGCTGGTTGTGACTGAGATCGCAGAGGCATCCGAGGCAGTCAGAAAAAAACTACCACCAATTTGTCAATTCGCAGCGACCGATCCGGCGATGAGAACCCCCGACATGGAGGGTGGCGGTTGAGACGTGTTTCGATACGATTCAGAGGCTCTCTCAGACCCTTGCCAATGATGCGACAAGATTCGGCATCCCTGGAGTGGTGATCGAGACGGGGATCAAGGCAAGGGAGCCAAGGGGGGCACTGCAATGAGCTTTATGTACGGCAAGCTGAATGAGGACAGAGAGGTGATCGAGGCGACTCGGGAGGAATGGTCAGAGAGCTTTTCGGATCCATCAAAGCGGGTGGTTCAGCAGGACTCGATTGACGGGGGCTGGTTTGTATCGACTGTTTTCTTGGGACTGAACCATGCCTTCTCAGGGGGCCAAGGAATATGGTTTGAGTCGATGGTTTTCAGGCCTGACGGTCAGACGAGTGATGAGCGCAGATACAGAACATGGAATCAGGCAAAGAGAGGTCACGAGGAGATCTTAGCAAGGCTTGAGAAGGAGATCGGTAAGAGATCACGACCACCGACTGAGCATGAGCTGACCCGATACGGTTACAGGAAGATTCAGGCATGAAAAGAGATCAGGGTAAGGGGTCAAACCAAGGCC
>JAKQFZ010000778.1 GCA_029558215.1 Candidatus Omnitrophota bacterium | reverse complement strand
CTAAGCTTGTCATCCTCTGGGCAGTAGGTTGCCGAGTACCTGTCATCTCGACAGGCAGTAAGTTTTTCGCTCACTTGTTACTCCTGTATTGGTGGTGCGAATGCCGCAACACTGCGACACAAAATAACAAACCGCCGACCACCGCAAATCGCGGCAGTCGGCGGCTGTTTGACGCTGACTCACTTTGAAACGAAGATTACCTTGCCGTTTTCCTTTAGGTCTCTCATTGTGGACCTTACTTGATAATCCATGTATCCCCATCGCTCAATGATAGGCGAGTACCATCTCGATCCGTCCCAGAAGCCAACATCACTGCATCCAAAAGGCCCGCCCTTCTCTGTACGCGGATCGCCGTATGAGCCAATCAGAGGAGCGTCTGTCAGGTCTCCAGTGTCACTGGCGTCCAGCCAGCTGAGGTCAGTCTCTTTAAACAGGTCTTCAAGGAGGTCCCAGGCAGCCTCGTCGGCCTCCCAGTCGTCGCCGTAGTGCTCGGTGACCTCTTCAAGTTCAGACTCGCTTCCTTCGATGGAGAGCACGAGTCGTTCTTCATTTCTTTCAATGATCTTCATGTTTCACCTAGCAGAAGCATTCGCTCCAGTGATGGTAAAGTTTCCGAACAATGCCCAGGTCAGTTTGATCCAGGCCGCGTTTGCCAAGCACTTCATTGATCTGCTCTCCTCTAAGGAACAGGTCTTCGAGCTTGGTCTCGTGCTTCAGCGAGTAGACTTCTATCCCGCAGTATTCGAGCTGAGTGTTCATTGAGAGGAAGACTATGTCATCTCCCTCCCTGAAGACCCGAAGCCTGTCGTATCCACCTGTCGCAATGGGCACTTTAATCTTCTGCTTCCCAAAGGTTGCGTGGACTTCGTACCCATTCTCGACGGGGACTTGCTTGTAATCTCTAACCCTCTGCATCGGATTCGTCTTCGCTTTCACCCTTTGGGTAAATCTTAACCTTGTCGCCTCCCTTGATTTCCCAAACCTCCCCTTCATAGGGACGGTCTTCGCCGTACCAGTCCAGTCCTGGATGGTAGGTCCACACTCCGTCTTCGTCTGGAGTTGCAAGATCACC
>JAKQFZ010000765.1 GCA_029558215.1 Candidatus Omnitrophota bacterium | reverse complement strand
CAACCAACGAGATCAATGGGTTCTGTAGATAGACTCGCCACAGGTCTTACGTTCCTTCTATTGGCTGCCGTTGTAGCCCATGCGGGGCCGTTGGAATTTGTTCGAGAACGCGTTGTGGCAAACGGAAGTCCTGCGATGGCCAGTATTGGAACAGGCATTCCAAGCAAGGGTGAGACGGTAGATCTGGCTTTGACCCTTGCCAATACCGGTTCCGCTGCTGCTCGAACGGTGACTGCACGTCTAACTTCCGTCACTCCCGAATTCGCGCAGATTCTGACATCAACGGCCACCTTTGGACTGATCAATGCCGGGGCTGAGAAGGAGTCTCTCAGCAACGTTCGGATTCTCATTGATCCGTTGGCTTCAGACTTCTCCGAATTGACTTTCAGCATGGTTATCTC
Source organism: Candidatus Omnitrophota bacterium (assembly GCA_029558215.1). Taxonomy (GTDB): domain Bacteria; phylum Hinthialibacterota; class Hinthialibacteria; order JAKQFZ01; family JAKQFZ01; genus JAKQFZ01. The sequence goes on along the minus strand of JAKQFZ010000765.1, from coordinate 2,780 downwards.
AGAGTCGGGTGGTGCGCAATGGCCGGGGCAGTTCTCACTCTCTGTCCTGCCCTCCATCAGTGTGTGTCCTGCAGTCGGCAATAACCAGAACCCGTCCTACCTGGCATACGATCGAGTCGCCAACAGACTCTATTGCACCAACACGCAGACGGGAAGTGTTGCTGTCATTGATCCCCAAGTGAACTCTGCGGTGGCTGCGTTCCGACTTGGAACATCACCAGACATTGCAGCCGTGGATAGCCTTGGAAAGCGCCTTTTTGTGTTGGACAAGAATGCGGCTGCTCCAGCAGTTCATGTTGTCAGCACGGAAGATTACTCGCTCATCACGAAGATCAACTTACCAAGTCTGCCTTCATGGATTACATTCAACCCAGACGCGAACAAGTGTTATGTCAGTTTCGATGGAACAGGCACTGTGCGACTTCTCGAGTGCGGTGGTTACTCATTGCAGGACTCTGTTGCGGTGGGTGGGAAGCCAGCTGGCTCCTTTGTGGATTCGGTCTCGCAGACACTTCAAGTTGTGAACTATGGGCAGTTAGCCGTTCACGTCATTGACTTGGCCACTCGACAAATCCTCGCAACACTCGATTTGAAGCAGAACATCGCAGGCCTTTGGAGTGGACGCAATGGAGTCTACGATGCTGACAACCGTACTCTTTACTTGGGAGCCTCTCTTGTTGGGTCGGGTCTTTGTATTGTACGCATCAGGGATGGTTCCAGCGTGGACTATCTGCCCTTTGATGGTGGCGGATTGACTAGCATCGAAGGACTGGCCTGGGATCCAAGCCGCTCCGGTCTTTTTGTTGTTGGCGCTGCTGAGACTGCATTTTCGCGCGTCGTGGCGCTGGCTGTTGAACAGGGTTATGTTACACCGGAACTGAATCTTCAGATCGAGGGTCTGCATTCCTGTGCCGTCCATGTACCGATTTCGAGGAGAGTCTATATTGGCAATGCACGCAAGTATCGCCTGGACAGCCTGGACGCCCTGAACCTTGTTCTGGATGCGCCCGTTTGGCTTGGAAACAGTCCGGTGGCTGCTGCTGCAGACCAGGCCAGGAATCTCGTCTACTCGGTCAATCGTGAGACCAACAGCGTTTCTGTCATTAATGGCAACACCAATGCTGTCATTGAGACCTTTCCGGTGGGACGAGATCCTGAAGACGCGATTCTCATTCCCGATCTGAATCGCCTTCTGGTTGCTCTCAAGTCCGAGCACAGTCTTGCGGTGGTGGACGTTTTGACGCGAACCGTACTGGAAAAGAAATATCTGGGTTCCGAACTGGGAGAAGACAAGAGACCTCATCGGATTGCCTACAACAGTTTGACAGGGAAAGCGTATGTTTCCAACTCCTGGAGTGGAGACGTTTCCGTTTTGAGCGTCAAGCCTTTTGCCTTTGTTGAAAACATTCAGGTTGACTCCGGGACCAAAGTCTATGGCATTGCCGTCAATGAAGTCAGCAATGAAGTTTACGTTTCAGACGCTTACGGACGTGTTGCTGTCATTGACGGTTCGACCGATTCCGTTTCTTCCTATGTTGACTTGGGAGGCAAGGCACCAAATGCTCTTGCCTACGACTCCGTGGCGGATCGAATGTTCTTAACCTGTTTTGGATTCCCGACTCCGAAGGAGATTCTTGTTGTTACCCGTAAGCAACTGACTGGTGCCATCGCCATGCCCGAGCCGATATTGAGTCTTCTTGTGGACGAATCGAGTCGGCGACTTTACGCCACCGGATTCATCTATGGGAAACTCTATGAAGTTGACATGGATACGCTGAACATCGTTTCATCAACAGACGTTGGGTGGGAGGGGCTTGCGCAGGCTTTGAACAAGTCCACGGGCTGCCTGTACGTTGGTGGGCACAAGGGAGGGGCATACTCCGTTGTGAGAGTTGGTGAGAAGACAGTTCCGGAGCCACCAGAGATCATATCGGTCACAGGAGACAGCCAGGCTCTTGTCGAATGGACATCCGGTAATCCTGCGAGTCTATTCAACGTCTATCGTTCTCGTTCGAGTGCTGGCCCCTTCGTGCGGCTTAACTACGCCCCTCTTCCTGCTCATGAGAGAAGATTCATCGATCCCACAGTCGTGAATGGGAACACTTATTTCTATGCCATGAGCGGGGTGGACGAGCATGGGGTGGAAGGTGCCCTCTCTGTACCCGGTGTGGTATTTGTTCCTCAGGAATCGGTGACACCTGACTTTCGACTCAGTTCGGTTGAGGTTGCCGTGGCTCTACAACCTGCAACATCCGCGACAGCAACACTACTGCTCCAGCCTCTGAACGGATTCAGTTCCAAGGTCTCTCTTTCGGCCGTCTCGGTTCCCGATGGGCTCACGCTGTCATTCGATCCACAGGAGACATTTGCACCGGCCGCAGTCGTGTTCTCGGTTACGGCCAGTCCGCTGCTGCTACCTTGCGTTTTGCCTGTCGTGATAGGTGCATCTGCTTCGGGATATGAGAAGGATCTCTATTTCTTTGTGAATGTCCGGGAGACTTCTGCTGGTGGGATTCGGGTGGTGTCTTTTGACGAAACACAGGATGCAGTGCTTCGTCAAGGGATACAAGTGATGCTGACAACCGATGTGGGGAGCCATGCTCGGGACGGTCTGGTCACTTTGAAGGGTCGGATACAGGGTGTTCCGAGTGTTTCATCCTGCCGGGTGATCGTCACTAAGCCGGACGGTTCGGTCGAGAATGTGGACAACGTGATGGTGACCAACGGTATGTTTGGTTTGTCACTGCCTGTGCTGAGCGAGTCTGAGTACGGAATCTGGC
>JAKQFZ010000716.1 GCA_029558215.1 Candidatus Omnitrophota bacterium | reverse complement strand
GGTAACTTTGATGTCACCCTCCGCAAGAAAGCCCGTGGAGTTATGACCCCGGTCGAAGCAGCAGCCAAGGGAATCGTTGGTGGTGGCTGTAACGGTTGTGGAGACTGTGCGGCAGTCTGTCCGGTCATAAAGCCAAACCCGTTCGAGATGGGAATGGCACCACGAAAGGCCATCTACATCTACCATGCCCAGGTCATGCCCCTCATCTATACCGTCGACTTTGACTCCTGTGTCAAGTGTGGGCTGTGTGTGGAGGCCTGTGGTGAGAAGAAGGCAATCGATCTTGAGATGCAGGACGAATTCATCACCGTCAAGGTAGGAACCGCGGTCCTTGCAACCGGATATGAACTCTTCCCGATTGAGAACAAGAGAGAGTGGGGATACAAGCAGTTTGACAACGTCATCAATGCTCTCGAGTTTGAGCGTCTGATCTGTGCATCCGGTCCGACCGGCGGTCACCTTGTCCGCCCCAGTGATGGCAAGACCCCGATGAAGGTCGGATTTGTGCTGTGTGCAGGTTCCAGAGACAACACCGGAATCGGAAAGCCATATTGTTCCAGGTTCTGTTGTATGTACTCACTCAAGCATGCTCACCAGATCATGGAGAAGATTCCAGGTGCAGTTGCATACCTCTTCTACATGGATATCCGGTCCTTTGGTAAGATGTACGAGGAGTTCTATTACCGTATCCAGCACGAAGGTGCCAAGTTCATCCGTGGACGTGTCGCCAATGTGCTTGAAGACAAGGAAACGAAGAACCTCCACGTCTTTACTGAAGATACCCTGCTCGGCCGTCCGGTCGATGTTGAAGTCGATCTCCTCGTCCTTGCAGCAGCAGTCCAGCCTAATGAAGG
>JAKQFZ010000712.1 GCA_029558215.1 Candidatus Omnitrophota bacterium | reverse complement strand
TGACGACACAACCGTCGAAGGACTCTTTTCACTCGTGGCGATAGGAAATGGAGCTTTCAGTGGTGGGGGATTCAGACTCACCCCGAATGCTCTTCCCGACGACGGTTTGTTGGATGTCTGTCTGGTCAGTCAGTGCAGCCGTTGCAGGCTTCTTCGGTGTCTTCCGTCAAGCCTCAACGGAACTCACGGCCGTCATTCCATTGTGACTTTTCATCGGGTCAGACATCTGACGATCGCTTCACAAGAACCGATTCAGGCACAGGTTGATGGTGAATTGCTTGAGCCTCGACACCTCTGGCATATCCACGTCGAACCGTCCCGTTTGGCCTTTCTGAAACCGGCTTCCATAGTTTCTTGAGTGGAAACCATTTGAGGACGAGTTCTCGCTTGACGCACCCAGTTAAACGATGATAGATATGAGGCGTATCACCTGCTTCTCGGAGAATTGGAGGTGAGTTAAGATGTGCTGCCTTTCAAGAACGTCCACTTCGCACTCGTATCCAAAGAGATGGCATTGGGGCTTTACGCTTATCGAACTCTTAATCGTTGTTGCCATCATCGGTATCCTTGCCGCCATTGCCATCCCGAATTTTCTTCAGGCCCAGACGCGCGCGAAGGTTGCTCGAGTTCGATCCGAGTTTGTCTCCCTTGGCACTGGGCTGGAAGCGTATGTCATTGATGAGAACAACTATCCCCCCGATGACTGGGTGACCCATGGCAATCCGAATCTTGTGTTCCCAGTTGAGCATCGTCAGAGAATTCTCAGAACCCTCTGGCGCTTGACAACTCCGGTCGGCTATCTCAAGAGATTGCCAGCAACGGATCCGTTTGCCACAGGCAACGATCCCATTGCAAACAACTATGTCTATTACTTTGACGGATCAGGTCACAACTGGCAGATGACACCTACTTTGCCCATGGCTAGAACACCTGTACGCAACTGGGACCCAAGCGATCCGCTCGGTGGTTGGGGTGTTTGGCCTCACAAGATGTATCTGTGGAAACTTGATTCCTACGGTCCCGATCACACGGACAGTGGTGGCTGGATTCTCTATGATCCGACCAATGGGGTGGTCAGTGAGGGAGACATAATCCGTTGGGGACCTTGAGAATGAATTGATCTGGAAAGGAGAATGACTCGTGTTCAAGAGACTTTCTTGCGTCTTTATACTGAGCGTGATACTCTGCCTTGTTGCCAACCAGTTTTCTGTTGCCGACTACTCCTGTGAGACCTGCCTGACTTGGAAGACATGCACCTTGTATGAAATCCCTGAACAGAGAGTTCTTACCGATCCGCGAAACGGTGCCGATGCTGGTTGCTGTCAGGGGGGAGACAGCACTCCCGCGTCAGGTCTTAACGACAACAATAACAGTGGCATGATCTGTTGTTGGGGAATGGCACCTGGCCCGGCGGCGGTGAATACGGTCTGGTTCAACAAGTCTGCTGTTCCGAGCAAGGTCAAAATGTGGTTTCAGGGGAACCCCGGCAACTGTAGTGATCCAAGGGATTTCGCTGTCTCCCTTCACATGCCAGGCTATCCAGACAACGAGGGGTGGGTGCAGATCATCAACGTGATAGACAAGCCCAACAATGACAATGATATGGAGTGGTCTAAGGATTCGCATTTTGTTGGGATGCTTGCCGACGGTGTACGCGTTCATGTCACACGCTCCAACGAAGGCGTTCCGGGCACGGGAACAGGAAGCTGGTTCAGTATTGCGGAGATGGTCGTTGAAGGTGATCTTCCAACGCCAACACCGACAATCACTCCAATACCAACTGCAACTGTGCCGTCCGGCGTCAGTCAGCAACTTTACGAGGCATACTAGACGTGTCTATCGGTACCAACCGGCTTGTCCTGCTCATGCTCTCGGCAGTGCTGACATGCTCTGCCGCCGCGATACCGCTCGACTGGAATTGTTCAGGTCTGATAGACAGTCGTGATTTGTTCATCTATGCCCAGCGTTGGCACTCTCAAGACATTCCTTGGCAGGAAACTCCATACGGTGCTGGTGATCTCCTCACGGTGGTTCAGTCATGGCAGAAACAGATTAGTTCCTCGGCGGAACACATTCCCCAAACGGTCGAAATCCCTGCAGGCACTTTTCTCATGGGGAATCTTCGAAAAGGAACCGATCGAGGGTACTCAACCTATCCATGGAGCAGATCAAGGGAGTTCCCAATGCACTGGGTACATCTGGACAGGTATTTCATTGGCGCTTACGAGGTCACCCTTGAAGAGTACGCTGAGTTCCTCAACGATGGAAACGATGCTCACTGGTACTCCGACATGGCACACAACGCTTACTGCGGCATCTCCAGAACTGGTGTACCAGGGAGCTATTTCTATCAAGTCCTGACAGGTCGTGAGAAGTATCCGATTGTCTACGTTCGATGGTATGATGCCGTCGCCTACTGCAACTGGCTTCGAGAGAAGACCCAACAGCCTTTTCGACTCCCGACAGAAGCGGAATGGGAGAAGGCAGCACGCTGGGATCCGATCAACGAAACTGCTTATATCTATCCTTGGGGTGACACGTACGATTCAGGCAAGATGAACTGCTGGCAGGCATCTCTGACGCATGTTCCCAAACCAGTTGGTTCCTACCCTTCTGGTGCCCGATACCTTCCAATGGGTGTTCTCTACGACATGGCTGGAAATGTCTGGGAATACGCGAGTGACTTCTTTCAGGCTGACTACTACAAACAGGGACCTGGAGGTGACGATCCCGGCTCGGTGGTATGGGACAACCCCAAGGGGCCTTCAGCTGGCTCTGCCCGAGTAATCCGCGGCGGCAGTTGGGCAAACATGGCATATTCTTCGAATGACAACGACGGCAGGTGCGCCGCTCGACATCTGACCTACCCCAGCCACCGCCATACAACGGTCGGCTTTCGAGTGGCAAAAGGACCCTAATCAATGAGTGCAATGAGGTTTCTCTATCCGATTGTCATACTCAGTCTCTTCCTTGGCGGTGTCGTCCGTGGAGAAGATACTGTTGAACCGATAGCTCCTGGGATTGCGCTTGTGCATCGGGTGACGACTGCGCCCTTAAATGCCTTCTTCCTCAAGGTCCAACTCGATCAGCCCGGTGTACGCGTTCAGCCTGCTCTGGCACAGGACTACTATGCGGCTCGTGAGACGGTGCTATCTTTTGCCAAACGTTACGGCGCGGTCGCGGCAATCAATGGAGACTACTTCGGAAGCGGTCACGGTCCCGAAGGGCTGAACTATGTGCTGGGAGTGCCCGTATACGAAGGTTTCGGAAGAAGCGCTGTCAACTTCACATCGGCACTGCAGCCCACTATCGGACTCGACACGAATCTGTATTCCAGTTACCAAGCAGGGGAATTGGAATTGTTCAACTGCCTCGGTGGAGGTCCCATTTTCATGACGAATGGCATTGTCAAATGGGAATACACCGCAACGACAATCAACGGCGAAAGTTTTTCTGCTGGCTCTGCATGGAGTGGCCTTCAACCTTGGACAGCTGTCGGTATCTCTTCGGATCGGAAGTTGTTGGTCTTGGCGGTTGTAGATGGAAGACAGACACTCAGTCGTGGTGTCACCCCTTGGGAGATGGGGGCTCTGCTGGTTGAAATGGGCGCCTCGGAAGCCATTAAACTTGACGGTGGCGGTTCCTCCGAAATCGTCGTCAATGGAGCGATCCGCAATTCCCCATCGGACGGCTATGAACGACCTGTAGCCAACGCGCTGCTGGTCTTTTCGGACGCTCCATAGCACCCACCTCACCAGACACTTTGCCGAAGGGCATCGGTCTGTTCAAACTCACCCAAAAAGTGTTGTCGCACAATCAACAGCATGCTATGTTCCCAAAAAGTGTCCTCTTTGGGAGTCCGTTGGCTCGTTCGGTTTCCTGTGACGTGCCAGTCGGACCATGGATTTGGATGCCATTTTGTATTGAGGAAGGTTAGGATGAATCGCTTTGCTTCTGTTGCACTTGCACTCTGTCTTCTTGCCATCGGCATATCTTCAGTCGCTTTTGCCAATGAATTTCGAGGATTGTGGGTAGACACATGGCATAACGGCATTTTCGATGCAGGCCAAGTCACCACAATGATTAACAACGCGGACGCATACAATTTCAATGCAGTGCTGCCTGAAGTTCGTCTACGCGGCGATGCCTTCTATTTCCCCACATACCCGAATATCGAACCTCGCAACACCCGCATCGGATCCACTTTCGACCCGCTGCAGGACACGATTACAAAGGCACACGCGAAGGGGATAGAAGTTCATGCCTGGATCACTACATTCCCCTGTTTGAGCACAACGGCGAACTCGCATCCAAATCATGTCTCCAACAAACATCCAGAGTGGCTGATGCAAAACTACTCAGGCTCGACTGACTTTGGAGAAGGCAAGTATCTTGACCCAGGTGTTCCTGACGCACTCATTTGGATCTATAACGTCTGCATGGACTTGGTCACCAACTACGACATTGATGGTCTGCACTTGGACTATATTCGATATCCAGGTACTGACTCCGGCTACAACCCTATCGCGATAGCACGCTTCAACAAGGAATTCAGCAGGACGGGAAAGCCTGGAACAAGTGATGCAACTTTTGCCACATGGAGACGTCGGCAAGTAACCGATTTCGTAAAGTTCATCTATCTGAATGCGATTGCGGTAAAACCCAACATGAAACTCACCGTCTCGACTTTCGCAAGTCGTTCCGATGCCTACAACGCTCGATTCCAGGACTGGGCTGCGTGGATGAGCCAGGGAATCATTGATGCCAACGTCCCCATGAACTACACAACGGGAAGCACCTTCCGAAGTCGCGTCAATGATGCCGTTGCCAACAAGTACAGCAGACATCTCTACATGGGCGTGGGGGCGGACGACAGTGATCTCGTCAATGATATGCTCTATGCCCGCAACGCTGGTTGCGAAGGCCTTTGCCTCTACAGCTACTATGTTGGAACAACCTACAACGTATTCCCTGCAATCAAGTCGAGCGTCTTTCCGACCAAGGTCTCTCAGCCAGTGATGACGTGGAAGACATCTCCCACCAGAGGGTATATCAAGGGCACTGTCACCTCTCAAGGCAACATCGTCTACAATGCAAATGTGTCCGTAGTCGGACAGGCACTGACTTCAAAAAGTGATGGAAATGGCTTCTACGGCTTTCTCAACATGATCCCTGGTTCATACACAGTACGCTGCGAGGCGGAAAGTTGCGAACCCGAGACGGCGTATGTGACAGTCTCAGCAGGAGCAGTGAAAACAGTTGACTTCAACCTCAGACTTGGAAACACACCAACACCAACGTACACCCCAACTCCGTGGCCGACAAACGTTCCTTATACGAACGTTGTGGATGATATTGACCTTGGTTTCACCAGTGTCGGCTCCTGGACACACAAGACGGATTCGGCCGGTGCTTCTTATGGACCCTCATATAAAGTGACCTATACGGGTACCCAAGGAGACCGTGCTGAATGGAGACCAAATCTGCTGTACTCTGGAAGGTATCGCGTCTCGATCTGGTATACATCAGGAAGCAACAGACCCTCAAGTGTTCCCTACACTGTCTATCACCAATCAGGCAACCAGACTTTCTACGTCAACCAACAGGTGAACGGAAGCCGATGGAACTACCTTGGCGAGTTCTCCTTCAGTTCAGGCTCTTCGGGATACGTTTCTCTTCTGGAACAAGTCCCAGATGGTGCCGCGGTCATCGCAGATGCTGTGCTGTTCGAATATGTTCCGCCACCGAGTCCGACACCCACTGCAACAGCCACGCCTCGCCCATGGCCAACGCCAGCAGGTGGCAACTATTTCCAAGTATTGGGAAAGTGAAAAATGATGCGGTTGAGAGGGAATGGTGGCCGGACCCAGACTTGAACTGGGGACGCAAGGATTTTCAGTCCTTCGCTCTACCAACTGAGCTATCCGGCCAACCGAACAAACGAGGCGTAATATCGCACAGCCAGACTTAGCCTGTCAACCCCCCGTTCATTCAAAACTCATTATTTCCACAGACTGGAAACCAGCCTCCCCCGTCCGCTTTCCCAATGACACTCAGCAAGGATCGAGCGTGTCATCTGCCGAGCAGGCATCCGCAGGCGCTGGCCTGCTCAGGAGAAGAGAGCTTCCAGAAATGTTTCCTTGTCGAAAACCTCGAGGTCGTCAAGACCCTCACCGACCCCGATAAACTTGATGGGAAGCTTCAGCTGATCCTTGATGGCGATGGAAACACCACCTTTGGCAGTACCATCGAGTTTGGTAAGGATCAAGCCTGTCAAAGGGACGGCTTCCGCGAAGACCTTGGCCTGAACCAGTCCGTTCTGACCCGTTGTAGCATCGAGTACCAAGAGCGTCTCATGGGGTGCTTCAGGCATTTCCCGCTTGATCACACGGCCAATCTTCTCAAGTTCACGCATCAGATTTGCCTTGGTCTGAAGCCTGCCGGCGGTATCAATGATGACGATGTCCGCATTTCTGGCTCTTCCCGCCTGAATCGCGTCATAGACGATAGATGCCGGATCGGTACCAGGTCGCCCCCGGATCACTGCTGCTTTTGCGCGCTCACCCCAAATCTCCAGCTGTTCCATGGCCGCGGCACGGAAAGTGTCTGCCGCGGCGAGAACAACCTGTTTGCCTTGCTGGACATAGCGATTTGCGAGTTTGCCAATTGCAGTCGTCTTTCCCGTTCCGTTCACACCGACGATGAGAAAAACGCTCAGACCTTCCTTCGCAAAACGCAGTTCAGTGTCCCCCTCCTGCAACCGTTCCGCAAGAAGTTGTTTCAGCGTTCTCCGAAGCCAGTCTATGTCTTCCTCTTCGCCCAGCCTTTCACTCTTCTTGGCCGCCTCACGCAACTCTTCCACCAGGCTGACAGATGTATCCACACCGACATCCGCTTCGATGAGCGCTTCTTCCAACTCGTCAAGGAGTTCCTGGTCAATTTTACCGTGCCGTCGAAAGAGGCTTTCCGCCTTCTCAACCAGAGTCTTGTGCGTGACAACCAGTTTGTCTTTAAGTTTCTTGAGTAGTCCTTGCCCAAACATCAGAGAGCACCCTCCCGTTCTGCTTCACTATAAATACAACCGCAGTATCGCTGCCGATAGAGTCCCAGATCTAGAGACCGTTGGACACCTTGCCGATAACCGTCTCTCCAGTCAACATAAAAAAACTCGATGCCTTCTTCCTGGGCGACACGCTCCGCGGTTGACTTGATCAAATCATGTTTCTGATAGGGACTCACAAGAAGGGTTGACGTAAACGCTGAGAAGCCCTGAGCCTTGGCTTCTGATGCTGCCCTGCGCAGTCGCGATTCATAGCAGAATAGGCACCGTTCTTTCTCCCTGCCTACCGTTGAATGAAGGAAATCGAGCAAGCCGTATCGCTTCTCGTAAGCGATATCAATGCCAAGCTTTGCCGAATACTCCTCCAGAGTCTCAGCACGCTTCCGAAACTCCTGAAACGGATGAATGTTCGGATTGAAAAAAAGGCCTTTGAACTTAACTTTCCTCTCTTGGAGCCATTCATGAGGATAGGTCAGGCATGGGGCACAACAGATATGGACGAGCAGCATACTCTCAGGCTCCTTTCACGTGTACCGGTCTTACCAAGATGGCAAGCGGCTCTGGCCTGTCATATCCGACAGGACTCTTCTCATCACAGCCCATCACTGTGGAGGCAGTCCCACCGTCACTTCAGGCAGAGGAACATCAAGAGGCCTTGAGGCGTCTACCTGAAGAATGGAAATGCCACTGGGTCTCAGTTCTTTCACACCGTAATCCAGCTGCTCCAGGAGCAACCGTGTTTCAACAAAGATCTCAGCTGGTGCAAGCAGCACAGTACCTGAACGCTCGATCGTTCTACGCAATGAAACCGCCGCTCTCTCTCTGTCCTTGGGATCCGCTTGATCCAGAAACGAATGGAGTAACGTACCGTCCAGAAGAGAACCCGCCCTATCTCTGTTGAGCCTCGTGCGCTCCAAAAGCTGAAGGAGAACCCAATGCCTCTCGTGGTTGTCCACGGCAAGTCCTACGACCACCGGTCTGTCTAGAGACTCACAATACTCCAAGACCGCTTCACCCGTAGTCCTGCTCGCGGGTGTCAATAGATAGAGGAAGTCCACATTGCTATAGACAACCACCAGGATCATCAACACCGCGAACAAGTTCATCAGGGTCTTCGGTACCCTCAGCACAGCCAGACTGCGAACGGTCTCCGCAATACCCATTCCAGCCCAAATGCTGAGAGGCAGAATGAAGAACATAATCCGATGTGAGTCTACCCGATTCGTCAGCAAAAGCGGTGCCGAGGCCAAGATCACCCAAACTATGGGGAAGGCATATCGCCACAGTCTGGCTCTCATGGCGGAGTGTATCAGTCCAAGAACAATGAACAACCCAAGAGAACCGAAGTAAAGCGGCGGCTGTCCCGTAGCGACCATCCCACGTGTCCCGTATGTGTCAAAGCGACTGGGAAGAACAAGACTCAAGTATTGAGGAACCGTAATCTCGAGCAGCCTACGGTAGAGTCTCAGACTCGCAGGGAATTGCAGATCCTCTTCACTCACTTCAACACCAAGATAGTTCTTTGCCCGTTGCGGATTCTGCAGGAAGCTCAACGCCTGTTCGCCTCGAGCAAGGAAAAGATACTCCGTCTTCTCAAAATGGTGTTGCACTTGCCAGACTCCAGTCAGAACTGCCACGAGAGACAGAACGCCGAAAAGACGTTGCCATGTCATCGTTCTCCATTCACGGACGACAACGGTGACAATCAAACCCAGCAGTAACAAGAGGACGATACGTATTGGCGAATACTGAAGTGTCGCCACGTAGAGTGACAAAGCACAAACCAATCCACTCCAGAGAGGCGGCCTGCACCTCGCCAGGAAGGACCACGTTGCCCACAAGGCAAGACAGAGGGCAACGTGGTCCTTCCTGGCGAGGTGCAGGCCGCCCTCTGGAGTGGATTGG
>JAKQFZ010000694.1 GCA_029558215.1 Candidatus Omnitrophota bacterium | reverse complement strand
CGAGTGAATGCGACAAAGGTCACTTTCAATTTCAGCCTCGAATCCTTGAACCTTCAAGCGGTCACAGACGGCGCTGGCGGTTTTCAACTTGGCAACCTCTTGCTCAATGAGGAATACGATCTCTCCGTCACCGCACAGGGTTATGCGCCAGGCTACAAACGTGGCGTCTTGGTACCCAATCCGGATGTGTCCATCGCGCTCTTCAAAGGAACGGCGGTCACGGGACGCGTTCTCGCCCAGACGGATGGGGGCACGGAACCGGCTCCTGGAGCCACTGTACTTGCCCGAAGTGACGATGCCCGAATCGCTGCGCAGACCGTGGCAGGACAGGACGGCAGTTACCAAATTGACGCTCTGGCTCCCGGACGATACGAACTCCTGGCAGCGCTGGAAGGGGCGACTTCGGTAGATCTGAATTCCCAGCGGGGGAAACCGATCGAGATCGCCCGAGGGCAGACACAACCGGTTCAGGCAGATTTGATCCTGCATGCGGGTGGCACGCTGAAGGGAACAGTCACAGACACGCGAGCGACCCCGCTGTCGGATGCCTCAGTGGATCTCTACATGATGCGAAAGTCCAATCAGCAATGGGAACTCTGGAATTCCCTCACGACAGACTCCAGTGGTGCCTTTGCTTTTGTCGGGCTTCCCAGTGGCCGCTATTACATGCGGGTCAGAAAGGCCAATTTTGGTGAGCTCCGCTACAGTTCCGAGTACATCATCGGTTTGGGGGAATCGCTCGATGGAATCATGCTTCAACTCCAAGCCGCGGCAGCCATTGGCGGGACAGTGACCGAGCAGGGCGGATATCCTCTTCCCGGAGTCCTGGTGCGCGTGGAGGGTTCAGATTGTTCGGGTGTTTCAGATGCCGAGGGGAATTTCAGCCTTAATTGTGTCAGTCAGGACTTCGGACAGGTCAATCTGATCTTCAGCCTGATCGGTTATGAGAACAAGAAGGTAATGGATGTGTCCGTCGGAACCAACGATCTTGCGGTGACGCTCAGGCGTGGAGGCATCGTCCGAGGCCGTGTGACCGACAAGGAATCGGGGGCATCGGTTGCTGGTGCAATTCTGAGACTTTGGGAGCTTGATCTGTCCGGCAATCGCTCACAGGTTGGTCAGAATCCCACGGCCTCCACGGGCTCGGATGGGGTCTATGAGTTCCGGGGAGTGACATTGGAAGTCCCCTTTGAGATAGAGGTGTCTTGCGAAGGCTTCGAACCGCAAAAGAAGGAAGATTTCATGGGCACCGAAGGACAGTTGACGCTGGATTTCCAATTGGAGTCCGGCTGTGTCCTGACTGGTATTGCGATGAACCTCAAGGACAGTCAGCCGATACCCGACGTGGAGATTCGTGCCGCCTACGGTGACAAGGTCAAGAGAGTGTATACAGACAGCGCCGGAGAGTTTCAGATTTCGGGTCTTCCCAGAGGCCAGATCACTCTGCGCGTTTATCATCGGGAGTTTGGAAGCAGTTTCTCTGTCAAGTCTGATGAGCAGGTGAGAGATTTCCAGATCGTTACATTGTCCGGAGCTGAAACCGACGTCTCGATCTACATGAGGCGCGGCGTCGCTCTGAGGGGCACGGTCACCGCGAGGAGTTCCGGGGAGCCCGTGGGGGGAGTGCAGATTTCCGAGATTGCCAGTGGCCGATTCACCCAGACAGGGCAGGACGGCTTCTATCTTCTGGACGGCCTGTCAGCACAACAAGGCTTGCGATTGGCGATCGTCGCGGACGGGTATGAAGAGATATTTCTCGATCCCCAAAAACTGAGTTTCCCGATAGGAATGCATGATCTCAGTTTTCAGGTCGGAAGGGGCGGCACAATCCGAGGTCATGTCACTCCGATGAGTGGCGACTATAAGATATTTCTCCAGCGCGTCAACAGAGGGGATGAGGAAGAGTTCTACGCTCGTGCGTACTGCACACAACCAGACTGGGAGTACGCAATACCCGCCGGCTACAAAGACCCCTACATCAGCCCGGAAGGTTACTACACGCTCACGGGACTCACCGCCGGTATGTATGTCGTTCGTATTTACCGCAGACCTGGCGGAGAGAATGAGACGCCACTCGTCGAATCATCACCATTCCATCTGGACTACGAACAGAACATGGAAGTCCCCGACCTGAATCTGCCACGATGAGAGGGCGTCGCGGCGTTCAACAATCTTTGTGCCTGAGGCATCCTTGCCTTGTTTGAGGTCTAGGCGACTGGCTTTGTAACCACGGCGTTCAGAACGTAGTTGTGATGCCGTTCGTTCTTCTGTTCGACATCATCCAACCGCGAGAGTTCCTCGTCTATCTGGAAACCGATTCGTTCCACGTACTGTCGGATTTCCTGAGCCGTGTGAAACCTCGGTCGGGAGACAAGATGCTCTCCAGTGTGGTCGTTCAACTCCAGAACTCGGAGAAAGTAATTGAACCCTTCCGGATTGAGGATGTTGTAGAACTGGAAATAAGCTCTGCCACCAGGCTTCAAGACGCGAAAGGTCTCTTTCATGTAATGGAAACTGTCATCTCGCGCCATGTGAATCAGAACCGCTTCCGCAAAGACCGCATCAAAGAAACTGTCTGCGAAGTCCCTCAAGTCACTGGAATGCAGTTCGTGAAAGAAGCAATTCTTCTGATCCGCCATCCGCTGCCTCGCATGAGCCAACATGTTCGGACTGATGTCAGCACCGTGGTATTGAGCCACACGTGGCGCGATGAAAAGACCCATACGGCCAATGCCACAGCCGATCTCCAGAACCTTGAAGTCGGGCTTAAGTTTAAGGGAGTCAATGATATAGTCCCCAATCCACTCGGACTTCTCCTGCATCCCGTCATCGGGGCCACCGTAGGTAGTGATCACGGCATCGTCATACCTCTGGGAAACACTTGTCCAGAATTCGCGATATTTCTTGCCACGGCGTCTGTCCCAAAGATCCATTGCCTGCGGGTTCTCTGCCGTGTCTGGCTGCTGTTTCTCCAGACCCAGAATCCTTCTCAAGAGACTTCTCTTTCCACCTGCCATTGTTTGAAAGCCCTTCCTGCACAAAGTGTCGCAGATACTACCATGAGGAAAAGAGAATGTCCAAGACAGCTGAAAATGCAGATATGGGCTCAGCTACACAAGAACGAAATGGTCATTCCAACTGACTGAGGCTTGGCGAAGGAGTGAGGAATCTCTCTGGATTCTGCAGTAAAGAAAGATTCTTCATTCCGCTCCCAGAGCGTCGCTGCATTCAGAATGACAACCATACCCTGTGTAACTGAGCTGATACCAAGGACGGACGATTCTTCTTGACATTTACGTGTCAGGGTGTACGCTTGTCTATGTAATCTGTAAGGAGAGTTTGGGCTGTTTTCTTGTGCTGTTTTGTGATTGAATGTTTTTGGGATTCGTGACTACTGCATTTTCGAGAAGGTTGAGTTTCGTGAATAACCTGGAACGCCAAGTTCTGGGAGTTGTTCGTTGATGTCTTCTCTTCATGGGCTGAATGCCTTTCGAAGGGGGGTGGTCGCTGACATCGAATCTGTCACTGGGTAAGATTGGTTTGGGCAACTGAAGGTGCTCGAACGGCACCGTGTTTTGTGGGCAACGAGATTGGGTGAACCAGTCTCAGGGGGTTTGGCGATCTGAAAGGGAGAACCATAATGTTTCAAGAGAGGCGTTTTCTGGTAGTCGGGGCAGTTCTGTTTCTGCTTTGTTTTTGTGTTTCCTGGGCTGATTCCACTGAGGAAGCCTATCAGGTTCCGGTCTTCGTCAGTGGCAGTTCGCCCTATCTGCTCAAGACGAGTGCCCTGAACCGTGGGCTGATTCTGGTCAACACGAGTTCCGGGAAGGAGGCTGTCTTGGCCAAGACGCTGGGTGCCGGAGTGTACGCTTCGGTGTCTCCAGATGGAAAACTGGTTTCATTCAAGTCTATCGAGGTTGCGGAAGGCGGCGAACGTTCTTACGTGCCGATGCTCTATGATATTGGCAAGCAGAGAATGATTGCCCTTGCCAAGCCGTCCGGCGATGCAGGAACTCCTGCCGTCGCCGCGAACGGCTCCATTGCCTTCACGGTCGGAAACATACTGAAGGTCTTGGATCCAAGTATGAACGAGATTGCGGCGCTGGACATCGGACACCATGTCAACTTGATCGGCATCTCCCCAGATGGGTCGCTGGTTGCCTACACGAACGACGAGGAGCAGATTGTCGTGTCCACGCTGGCAGGAAAGAGCAAGGTCGTCACGGGGGGCGAATCGGCCTATTGGGGACCGAAGTTTTCGCCAGATGGAAAGAATCTTCTGGTGAGCACAGTATCAGGTCAGCTGGTGTGTATCAACCAGGCAACTGGAGCCTTGACACCCATAGGCAAAGGCAGCAACGCCGCGTGGGTTAACGCAAACACCATTGGTTTCGTCACCAAGAACTGCATTGAAACTGTCGAAGTCCTTCAGACTGCTCTGTGTCTGGTGGACACAGCCGGGAATGCTATCGCCACTACGGTGGTGAACGAAGGCGACGCGGAAGTCCTGCTGGAAAAAGAAGTCGTCGCAGTTACCATTGATGACACCATCACCCTGAGTACCCTTAGTGGGCAGGGCAGCATGTCAGTTCTGAAGACCCTCCCTGTGGGCTCCGCGGCGATAGAAGCGGTTCCCGACGCACAGATATCTGTTCCGGAGCTTCTCGCGACGGTCAACATCGCCAATGTACCTTATGTCCATCAGGTCTATGACACACCGGACTGGTTCTGCGGTAGCTGGGCTTGCGGAGCGACTTCGGCTACAATGTGTCTGGCATACTATGGAAGGCTGAGTTATTGGGATACCACTTGTTCCACCCCCTATTCACACGTCAGCCACTATGGTAGATACATCTCCGACATCTACAGTTACGGCGGTCACACGTTCAACATCGCTGGTGCCGATTCTTGTGGAGACTGGAATTCGTGGGGTGGGTACGGCTACATCATTCAAAACAACTGGGCAGACACCAAAGGACACATGGCTGAGTACATCTCCTACCATGGTCCAACTTCGGGTGTAGACTGGTCGCCGACGATGACCGAGGCGAGGAATGAAGTCAACGCGAATCATCCGTTCGTTCTTCTGAATTCCCTGACCTCCTCGGGACACTACATTACCTGCCGCGGTCAGATTACTGACCAGAATGTCTTGATCTTCAACGATCCCTACGGTAACAAGAACACGCCGGGCTATCCCAGTTACGACGGAACGAACTCATATTACGACTGGCCTGGCTACAACTACGGTCATGTGAATCTGAACACGGTTCACTGTTTCATCTACGCCCGATATGACCCAACTCCCCCGTGGCAGGCGCAGTGGACAGCACAGTCCTACACGGGAACAATGACTTCTGGCACGCAGGCTACCTGCTGGATTGAGTACAAGAACACTGGGTCATCCACCTGGACTCACAACACACGATTA
>JAKQFZ010000691.1 GCA_029558215.1 Candidatus Omnitrophota bacterium | reverse complement strand
GTATTGTCTCACCTCATAGGAAGTGTCGTGACGAAGCATCCTCGCGGAATGCAGTCGCCGCTCCACACCAAGGTCAAAGTCCACGATATAGATACTCTGACTGTCTCGCCCAGCGTACCGAGTACCCAAATTCTCATCAATCATCATTGTCGCTGAGTAAGTTCCACTGTAAGGAACCGGATCCCAGAGAACCAAAGTCCCTGAAGCAGCTGCCAGGACGTTATATCCTGTCGGACTTGCCGAAAGGATTAGGTCCCCGCTGCTTTGTTCCACAGCCAATCCCTCAAGAGTCAAGTAGTCGAAACCGGATCCCCGAGACCAGGAATCCTGCTCCAGTCCACCGACAAAGACAACACTAGGATCTCCCGCTCCGGAGGAGTCCATCGCTCCCGAAGCATCAATTCGAGTACCGGCTTCCTTCGTCCATGTTGTTCCGTCTACAGACAAAGCGGACAAGATACGCGACTTGGTGCCGTCATTGCCTGTGTAGTACATCCTCTGCACGTCATTAAAGGCAATCTGGGTCAACACAGGACTTGCCGTTGGATCGTTGGAACTCAAATCCAGTTTGTACTGCACATATTGACGTTCGAGAGCAACAGGAACGAGGGCATTCCGAGTGGGAATGGCTGTCCAGGCCGACCAGGACACATCCGGCTCAGGAGTATCTCCGCTGCGCACACTGAGTGCCAGATCTGTCTGAGTCGGTTTCGTACCATCCCATTTCACGGAAAGAAGCCCAAATTCGCCCATGTTGAGCACGTTCGAGATCATCCAGCCATTATTCACAAAGCCGTAGCGTCGGACATCCACTTCACCAACAACGACATAGGCTCCTGGACTGTTTTGAATCAAAAGCCTGATATATCGAGCGGTGACAGGTGCACCAGGATCGATTGTAAACCACTTCGCGGTATCACCCTCAGCTTCTCCGCGAAGATCAATGGTCTTCACGGTTGTGAATGTCGCGTCCTCGATTCCTGCCTGCATGGTGATATAGTCCGGATATCGAACGACACGACCCGCGTAGACGTCTGTCGCATGGTCAGTCTTGCAGTAAAGACGAACCAGACCCACATCGCGAATCTGTTTGAGGTCAAAGACAACGATCCCAGTCCTGTTGTACCAACCCATCCATCCGCTCTCGACGTGATAGCGTGCATCCGGCAAACGACCGTCATTGAGTTCCTTGCCGCTCGAGTCTGGGAACGGATTCTCCGGCTGCGTCGTTGCCGCATACACATACGATGCGGCAAGCGCCAGATTCTGCTCACCACCCGCCAGCGAAATCACACCGCCCGACGTATCAACACGTTCGCCGGTGGCAAAGGCCACTCCCACACCGGCAGCCCAGTTGTTCTCGATATAGGGAACGAGACTCACAGGTGAACCACTGCCCGTCGCAACCGTGTCCGCAGTGCCGCCGGGAGCAATGACCGAACCCTCTGGCGTCCAACTCAGCCCATCGGTTGAGATCGCTGAACTGAGCACATTGTTGGTTCCGTCTCCAGCAGAATAGTGCATCCGCAAAGACAGATCCTTCAGCCTGGCGACGGTCGGATCAGAGACAAAGTTGTCTGCTGGTGAACCGTCAACACGAATTCCCGCTTCCCTTCTGTACCCGAGTTCCGGGTAGAGAACCGCCGCATCGGTGCCAAGTTTATAGGTATAGAGATTGTTTGGCACCAAAGTGTTGTCGGTGGCTTTGCCATCCCAACTGAAGGTATTGCCACCAGACTGACTGATCGTCGGCCCCAGTCTTCGGACAAGCGTTCCAGCCGGATCAAAGATGTCGGCGCGAATGTTAGACGTCTTCGAAACGTCGAACGAGATCACATTCGTGTCTCGAACACCCGGCGAAGCGCCAGGCGAGAACGGATCAGGAGCGTCACCCTGCGCCAGAAGATCCAACTCCGCATCCACAATATCAATCGTGATTCGAGTCTCGTTACTCAAGGGATCCTGAATGTCCGTATCCGTAACACGAAGCCCGACTGTCGCAATCTGTTTGCGACTGAACACCCTCGTGGCCACCGGACCCGTGCCATCGTCAAAGTATCCATCGCCATCCAGATCCCATTCATATTTCGAGATGCCCTGCCCAAGATCCGGATCGCTCGAGCTGCTGCCATCGAAGGTGACTTCAAATCCGATAAAGCCCTGATTCGGCGCGGTAATTGCGGCGATCGGAGGTCTGTTGCCATTTGTCACCCGAACAAGCAATTGATCGGTATTGGAGACCGGGCTGCACGGATCATCATCACTTACTTTGAGAGTCACCACATAGGTGCCTATCTTCTTGTTGAACAGCTGCGCAACACTCCGACTGATCGTCACACCTTCCGCGTCAAAAATCCCGTCGTTGTTGAAATCCCATTCCCACTTGATAATCTTCCGACGCTTGTTGGGGTGGAAGGAAGCCGATCCGTCAAACGCAACGGTATCCTCGGGACCCACAATCTTGTCCTCGCCAGCATTGGCGATAGGCTTGGTGCCCAAGACGGCTTTGGTCATGGAAAGAATGCCCCAGGAGGTAAATATCTCACGGTCGGAACTACTTCCACCATAGGCGTTTGAAGTCCAACTGCCATCGTCGTAGCGATACGGGGTATCCCAGAGGAACTTCACCAAATCAGCATCCCAGTCGCGCTGATCTATTTCATTGCGCTCATAGAGGCGCATCCCCTTCGCAAATCCATACGTGAAGTAGAAGTTGGGAAGGTACTCGCCCTGGTTCTGCGCAATTTCTGGCCTCATGTAGTCCTGGTACCGATACTGGATCCAGTCAAATGCCATCTTGGGGCCGTTGCCATCGTTCTCATTGATGTTTGAGGCGATAAGTTGTCCATCAAATCCCTGGTTGTCATCATCCCAGTAGATCGAAATCTGAGCATTATCCCCAAGGTCTTCGTCATCCCAAAGGATACGCAACTGCTCCACCACCTCATCACTTACGCCATCAGGTTTGACAACAGAGATTGTGGGCGGAAGGTTGTAGGTGATCGTTCCCAGGGAATAGACCACGACAGGATCGTTGACACTGTCAAATATCTCGGCGTAAAGATACATCGTCTGCGGCGGCACTTGGGACAGGTTCCACTCAAACGTGTGAAGTCCCCCGTTGTTGGTGATCGGCAGAGCTGACGCGATCAGGGTTCCGTTCGCTCCACTGCCATCACTATCATAGTAGATATTCACAGTGGTCGTCGCGGCATTCTCGGCATCAAAAGCCACCCAACGAATAGTGAATTCCCTGCTGCCACCAAGAATATTCTCCCCTTCAACCCGCGGAGAGACAAACTGCAGGAACGGTTTCTTGTTGTTTGTGGCACTGCTGATGTCGTGCGAGAGAGCCATCGCATTCACGCTGTACGAGTTGAACACGGGACTACCATCGGTGATGCGGCCGAGGACGTAATAGAGCCCAGCCGTGACATTGGCGATGTCCTTATAGATGTAATAGTCGTCTTCATCGTCTTCAGACAGACCGGAGACAATCGGGATTTCGTTTCCATGGTATCCCGTCTTGTCTGTGTCAAGATAGAAATCAATCTGAGCGTCCGAATCCCAGTCTTTGTCCGTCCACAAAAGGACATAAATGTCATCTACCTTCTCGCCCTGAGTCTTAGGCAGGGCGACCGTCATGGTCGGCGCGTGGTTGTCCGCAACCTTGACGCTTCCTGTGCTGTAGACGGAGATGGCCGGATTGACACTGTCATCAACAACAGCGTAGACATAGTACCGCCCCGCTGGTACTTCAGATGTATCCCAGGTATAGGCGTTGGCATTGTCGTCAACGGCGATGTTCGAGACGATAAGAGTCCCGTCATACCCCACGGTATCGGTATCGTAGTAAAGCGCAATCTTCGCGCCATCGGAGATATTGGTATCTCCATCGCCATCTGTCCAAGTCAGGCGATAGGTCGCATCAGCAGGGTCATCCTCAACAACCGGTTTGGTGAAGTTGAACGTCGGTGGCCTGTTGACATAAACCCTGCCGTTGCTGAGATCGGAGAAGACAGCATTCTTGCCATCATCCACAGAAACTCGAATCCGATACCTTCCCGAACTCACATCAGTCACACTCCAGACGTACGAGCCAGCAACCCCGTCATTCTCAGACAGACCACCTACGATGAGACTCGGGCTGGTGCCGCTTTCACTTGTACGGTAGAGACTCACCACGGCATTGTCATCAAGGTCAATCGCGTTCCATTGGATCTCAAGACTCGTGCTGGTAACGACATCTGATGCGAGAGGGGTGATCGCGACTGCAGCGGGCTCCCCTCGGTGCTGAACGTCAAAACGGTAGGAAGACCAGTAATCGCGATAGGTCGTTCTGCCGTCGTCCGACAGTCGAGCGAGGATGTAGTAGAGGTCTTCAGGCAGAAGACTTGTATCGCAGAGGAAATGGTACGGTGCCTGGTTCACACGCAGCGTTCCAGTAACGAAGGGAATGCTTCCGGAGACAGTTCTCGACGTGTTGTAGTACAGATCAATCGTCGCCTCCGGAGAGTCAATGTCGAATGCGTTCCATTGGACCAAGCCGCCTTTGTCAACCACTACATTGGAAGGAGCCGGTTCGAGAAACTCAAACCGAGGAATGTGAGAGGTGACCACAACTGTCCCAGCGCTGTAACTGACGACGGGAATGTTCACACCATCGTCAATAATTGCGTAGATGTAGTACTCGCCCGCGGGGACACGTGTCACATCCCACGTATAGGAATCAGAGCTCTGTCCCGTAAGCGTGTCCGTGATGAGCGTTCCGTTCTGTCCCACATTGTCCGTGTCGCAGTAGAGAGATATTTTCGGCCTTCGGGAGTCCTCGGTATCGTCCCAGGTAATGTACTGGAACTGCGCTTCCACCGTCGCCTGTTTGACTGTGGCGGGCTGCAGCAACTGAATCGAGGGTCGTTTCAGAACTTCAAGACTTCCCAAAGCAAAATCCCGCACCTGCTGTGTCGCAGACTGCAGTGAACCGTAGACATAGTATGTCCCCGATGGAACAGAAGTCATATCCCAGGCATATGTCGCCAACTGTCCATGCTGTATAAGAAGATTTGAAGCGTCCTGAATCAGGACATCGCTTCCGTATGATTGATCTGTTGAGTAATACATTGAGACTGTCGCAGAGGCGATAGTATCCCATGCATACCACTGCAAGTTCACGCTCGGAGATTCACCCCAAAGCCTCTGCTGGCCAGTCTTCGGTGCAACCATCGTCAGAGAAGGTCTGCCATCGCGAACAATAGTTAGACGTCGGCTGCTTCGGCTCTCGTAGTAAGTCGTGCCATCCTGTGTAATGCGGGCGACCAGATAGTACTGTCCCGGAGTTACATCGGATGTGTTCCACGCATAGTAATCCTGAAGCGAATCCTCAGAAAGCCCCGAAACAATGCTGATTGGCCATCCGTTTGCAGTGTTTGTATCGTTGTCCGCCACCAAATCGATCCATGCAGAGGAGTCAACATCCATGTCTTCCCACTCGATCACAAATCCGAAATCCACCGTCTCATCGGCACTTGCCAGAGATTTCATGGAAATGTACGGAGGATGAGCGGTGATGGTCAGAGGCCCAGAACTATAGGAGATGACTGCGGAATTCACTCCGTCCTCTGCAAGACCATAAATCCAATAGTCTCCAGGAAGCATATCTCGTGTATTCCACGCATAACTGCGTGAACCCAGATTCGCCTTGGCAATCTCAGTGCCATCCAGACCTGAGTCGTTGGTATCATAGAAAAGTGTCACCTGGGTGGGATCCGGGTCGCTACCTTCCCAACGGATAGTGTATGTGTTCTCAGCTGTGTCTCCAACACCATCCGGCTCGGTGATACGGAACGAAGGAGGACGGTTCAGACGCATTGTCCCAACCGCGTAGTCGGCCACATAGACATTGTCCCCATCCTCAGCAACCGCGTAAAAATAGTAGGTCCCCGCTGACAACTGACTGATGTCCCAATTGTAGGATGAAACTATACCATCTTGCAGGGTCAGACCATCAGCGATGAGCGTTCCATTGACTCCGGAATTGTTATTGTCCCAGTAGAGACTGACCTTCACATTCGTGCTGTCGGGATCATATCCGACCCAGCGGATTGTATAGAGTGAAGCGTCTTCCTTGAGATCAACTCCATCAGAGCCGGGCTCAAGAACAACAATGGTCGGAGGTGAATTGTGTGACACGACAACACGCCCTGTGCTGTAGTTGTCGTAGTACGTCGCACCGCCATCATCCGTAATTCGTCCCAATATGTAGTAACTGCCGCCAGGAACACTCGACGAATCCCAAAGCGTGTAATCAAGAAGATCATCTTCTGAGATTCCGCTGGCAATGAGTATCTCGTCACCATCAAAGCCCGCGTTGTCGTCATCGGCATACAGACTGATGGAAGCGTTGCTGTCTCGGTCACTGTCAGTCCAGGTAATATAATAGGACTTGTCCGCAGGCCAGTTGCCTGTCGCAGGATCCACGATTGTGATCTTCGGCTTATTCTCCAGTACCGTAAACGGCCCTGGAGAATAGACATATTGAGGAGGATTCACACCATCATCGATCTTGAGGTAAATGTAATACTGACCGGAAGGCATGGACTGAACATCAAAAAAGTACTCATCGGGAATCCCCTCAAAGGGAATCCCACAAAGGAAATACTCGATGAAACCGGCAGCCGTCATTGAAGGCGAACCACCCCCTCGGCCTGAATAGCCAAACTGGCCGTTCGTCGAAGGATTCGTAGTGACGTTCTGGCTGTACTCCAACCAGTCCAGGAAACCAACTCCATAGGGATCGTCTGGATGGTGGCTGTCCCACGCCCATTCTGGAACAACGGCATTGAACGGACATTGCATCGCGCCCCACAAGCCCAACGCAGCCCACTGGGAACCGGAATTGTCCGTCCCAGCACGGAATCCATACTGCCAACCACCAATGGAGGTCTGAGCAGCAACAATCCAGTCGGCCAAATCCTGAATGTAGCCATTGTAGATCGTCGTTTCACGATCCGAGGTCAACGCCATCAACGCGATACCCGTCTTGTAAGGGTCAACGCTCGTGTACCGGTACCCGACTCCATCTCTGTCTCCGTCAAACAGTGGATAGCCGCTCAGGTCACTGTAGACCCCCATACCGCAAAGGGCTCGAAATCCCGCCGCGAGATACTCGGCATAGATGCTTTGATCGTAGTCGTCCATCGGCAGAAAGTCATTGTCAATAAAAGCAAGCAGAACCAGAGCGGTCGCCGAGTCATCATGACCCGCCGCTCTCCACATTCCAGAGCTTTTCTCCTGCTCCAGATAGAGGAAGCGCAGCGCATCCTGAATCATCCCCTTGCGACGGGACTCAGTTCCATCCGCAACCACGTTAATCTTCACAGTGTCTGAATCTGAACTGCCCTTGCGGTCAACCACTGTCAGGGTCGCGTAATAGGTTCCAATGGATTTGTAGTCATGCTCCACTGCAATGTAGAGCGGGTCTACGACCGCACCGAATGCGGGCTGAGACCCATCTCCAAAATCCCAGATGTAAGAACCACCCTCAGATCCGACAGCCCAGTGAACATTTCCCCAGACCTGCACATTTCCGCGACCAGCCCACGTCGTGTACTCAGGCATGACATTGACCCGAATTGTGCTCTTAACCACGTCCGGACCTTCATTCTGCCAAAGCGTTCGTGGCTCATATCTGGCTTCACCACCGTTGATATCTGTTGCGGCAAAACGATAGCGAGCACGATTGCCCATCGGGAGTTTGGTCTTGTAACTGTAGACAACGCCACTCTGGAAATTGGTGGCAGCAGGGTTAACCTTGGTCATCTGATATCCGCCCTCGCGGAAGTCCACACCCTCGTCGTTCTCATCCCCATCGCCATTGATGTCAATGTAGACTTTGGGGAAACCGTCTGCGGGCGGATTGTTGTCCGGATCCGCATAGGTGACACGGTACTCAAAAAGCGTATCTTGATAGCCGATCATCGGCTCGACACCATTGTGATGGTATGGATATGAGGCGTAGGGGAGATACCAGTAGCCCTGATAGTCTCCTGACCAGGCAAGAGTTGGACGCCTGTTTCCGATATAGAGGAATGTGGAGGCAATGTTGTTCACCTCGCTGTACTCATCAATGTCGTCATCGGGATCAAGTCGAACAAAAATGCTATGGCTGCCTTCATCCGTCGCGAAGGTCACCCAGTCATAAACCATTTCCACCACACTTCCAGCGGCAACATTCGTAATCAAGTTGCTTCCCAACTGTCGACTCAGAGGATTGAGCGGATTGCCGTCAAATATCTGAACCACCGCGCCGTTTGCGGGAATCGTTCCCACATTGCGAACCGATGCTGTGATCTTCACTGTGTTTCCGGGAAGTGGATGCTCCGGATCAAAATGGATATCCGCAGCGGCGATAACAAGATCAGGAACATTGGGGATCAGAACAAAGATGTTCTTGACCGCCCGGTTGTTCATTTCATTGATCTCAATGATCTCGTCATCGGGATCAGCCAGACAGTTGATGCGGTGAAGTCCAACTCCGCCAGATGTATCCCAAGCCACGGTGACTTGAGCACTTGCCCCAGGAGCGAGCGAAGGAATAATCTGATCGGTGCCAAGCTGTCGGCCACTGCTTCCTTTCAGATCTTGCGGATCAGTCCACAGAGCCGTTCTACGACTGTTATGCCCGAACATAGACCATGGCAAGCGCCCCGCATAAAAGGTGTTCGCCCCAAGACCAAATGCATGAATTTTCCCGTTATCGGAACCAACAATCAGTTCAAGTTCCCCATCACCGTCAATGTCCCCCAACGCAGGAGTGGATCGGACTCTGTCGCCCGCGTCCAACGGAAATGGACTGCCCAGTTTCACGCCTTGCGCTGACACGGCATGGATCTTTCCCTGTTTCGTTCCAATGACGATGTCCAGAATGCCGTCACCATTCACATCACCGACTGTCGGCGACGACTCCTCCATCTGACCATCAAGTTTCACAGGAAATCCATTGACCGCTTCTCCGTCATGATGAAAAGCATAGAGGTTGAAATCATCGGAACCGACAATGATCTCGAGATCTCCATCCCCATTGAGATCAACCACTGCAGGAGATGATGAAAACAGCCCGCCACCACCACGCGGGAAACCGGGAACGATTGTCCCGTCATCCTTGACGGCATAGAATAGCTTATCATCCGAGCCGAAGAGAATCTCCAGTTTTCCGTCGCTGTCAATATCCGCCAACGCAGGGGAAGAATAGATGTAGTTGCCCGTCTGGAGAGGAAATCCAGAGCGCAGAGTTCCATTGTAGTTCCATACGTAAAGGCTCTTGTCATAGCAGCCAACAGCGATCTCAACTTGTCCATCGCCATCCAAATCACCCACCGTAGGTGAACTGTCGATCCAGCTGGGAACGCTGGCGGGAAATCCTGCCACTGGATTGCCATCACCCTTCAGCACATGAAGGGCGTTGCCCCGTGTTCCGATGATCACGTCCAGCTGACCGTCACCATCAACATCGGCAAGAGTTGGAGAAGAGAGAATCGCGCCGTTGGTCTCTTTCGGCCAACCACTTAACAAACTGCCATCAAGATTGTAGGCATATATCTTCTTGTCCACACAACCGACGACAATGTCCAACTTTGCGTCGCCGTTGATGTCTCCCACGGCAGGAGATGACCACACAATTCCACCCAGCGTCACAGGCCAACCAGGATAGTTGGAACCATCACCACGCAGCAGGTACAGGTTTCCATCGCCACTCCCAATGATCACTTCCACCTTGGAGTCCTGATCCACATCCACAAGCGCAGCAGAACCGGCCACAAAGCCCATTGTCTGGATCGGCCACAACTGCTCCACAAGACCCGGCTCTCCATCGTGGAACCGAACACGAACATTGCTCGCAGGATTCAGTCCGGCATTGGAGACAACCGCTCGAATGTTCACCACATCGCCCTCAACGGGACTGTTGTTTGAAAACGTGATGCCGTCGGCAGACAGCTGGATGTCCACCTGCTCTGCAATGGCAAGTGACCTGAATGCCATGTTGTTGTCTTCGTTGGATTCATCAATGCTTTCAGTCGCGTCCACTTTGACGTAGATACTGAAAACACCCGAAGAAGGCACATTGCTCCACACGGCCTGAGCCGAACCCGAACCGTTTGCAACAATTCTATCGATCTTTACAGAACTGCCGATCTGCACTCCCCCGGCTTCGGGAGAACCCACAAAGAACTGAATGATGACATTGTCCGACGGATCGCTGCCCGCATTGTGAATCGTGGCGTTGATGGTCACCGTGTCCCCGACACGTGGTGCCAAGGGGGAGAAAGTAATGTCCGAAGAAGCGATACTCAAATCGCGTAATGCTGAAACCACAAAGGTATTGAAGGCAACATTGTTGTTCTCATCACGCTCCGGAATCGTATTCTCCGGATCAATGACAACGTAGATATGGTGCGTTCCCTTGGGAAATCCACCCAGATTCATCTGTGCAAGAGACTGTCCTCCGGTTGGGATCACAGGAAACGTGCCATCCGCAAACTTGACACCGCCCTGGGCAGGATTGCCGTCGTAGAAGACAACATAAACGTTGCGCGC
>JAKQFZ010001214.1 GCA_029558215.1 Candidatus Omnitrophota bacterium | reverse complement strand
GGTGTGTCGGCATTGGTACAATGTGCTGCCTGCTGCTGATTTGCATTCTGATTACCAAAGACAATGACAAGAAACCTACGTCTCGCAAGCATGTGGAGGGCTCTGCTAACCCCTCGAAAGGCCGTTCCGTGATGATGCCCTCCGCCGGTCAGAAGAGTTCAAGAAAGCCTCATCTGCTGTCTTCGGACACCGGCCTTTCAGGCAACGTTGTTGTAATCCTCCCGAGTCCAACCAGGACACCCAGTGCAGTCCCAACGCGATGTATAACTGCCCTCAACGGTTGCCAACAGATCAACGCTCCAAGAGCCACGGCAACCCCCACATACAGAACCGTTGCCTACAGGTACGTGCCTACCGAATCCACTAGAATCCTGCGCCCCAAATCAATCAACACCACGATTCCGACGGCATCTGATACGGCAACGGTCACATGGACTCCCACCGCTACACCAACGTCGCGTCCTGTCATTTCAATGGAGCAACGCCTCCATCCCAACACCACAAGGACCATCGCTCATCTTCGATCGTGGTCTACAGAAGATTCCGCATCACAACCTGTCAGAACTGCTGGTTCCACGGATATTCGCATCCCGCCCGAGATTCAAGAGGCGCTACGACTCACAAAGAAGATCGCTGAGCGCAACGGTTTTGATTCTTGTTTCTCCGACCGATTCTCGAGTTCATACAACTCGCCTCGCATCGCTTGCCCAACGCCCACACCGTTTCATCTGCCCGAAAGAACCTCCCGGTCAGGGGGCGAGTTCCACGTTGATCTCGGAAATGGACGACTTTCCGGATCTCTTCGACTATCCACGGGGTCTCGCCCTACGAGCAGATTCCATGTGAGTATCCCTCTCGGCTCAGAAAGGAGAAGAGAGTACTTGGAACGAAGCGGAGAATATTCCCGCAGCAGCAGACCGTCTCCCAACCAGAGACTCTCGTCCGCTCCGAAATCCCTCCCTGCCAGAAATATCCCTCAGAGGATATCTCGATCGCGATGATCCATTCCTTGCGTTGAAAGGCACGCCAGAGGGTTGCTTTCATCATTCGACTTCTGGAAATCCTGACTCTGGGAGACCAAGCAGCACGCAATGCATCTCGTTCGCGCTCTGCCCTCGGATCGCATTGGGATCATGCCTCTCATCACGACTTATCCATTGGTGGCATGTACCAGATACTCATTTCACCAAGTGCCTCAGTCTGTTCTGGCGTCAGCGAAGACAAGGAAACTGGAAACAGAGCACCCGGTGGGCACTCCAAGGACACATGAATCTTAGATTTGCGGTAGAACTCAACGTGTGAAATGAGATGGCATTCGTTGCCTTCTCGGATCTCAAATCCACTTGCAAGAGTCTTCTCGATCGCCTCAAGCAACACGTCCGCTATTCCGAAGTCCATCATACGCTCCTCTCTCTTCATTACAGTTCGTCAAATGGAGACTTACTGCCAACGTTTCTCTCTGCCTGCAAGAACTGTGTCCACTTCCTTTTCAGCTGAGCCGGGCTGAGGCAGCCCAAAAGA